>JABDQM010000191.1 GCA_013042315.1 Flavobacteriaceae bacterium
AAGCCGGGGCGGATGCTGTAAAAGTAGGAATAGGTCCGGGGTCAATTTGTACCACAAGGATTATTGCCGGTGTAGGCTTTCCACAATTTTCTGCAGTGCTTGAAGTTGCTGCTGCCATAAAAGGGAGTGGAGTGCCGGTCATTGCCGACGGAGGTATCCGTTATACAGGAGACATTCCCAAGGCGCTAGCCGCTGGAGCGGATACTGTGATGCTGGGATCACTATTAGCCGGAACTAAAGAATCACCCGGAGAAACCATCATTTACGAAGGCCGGAAATTTAAGTCCTACAGGGGGATGGGGTCTGTTGAGGCGATGAAAAAAGGCAGTAAAGATCGATACTTCCAGGATGTGGAAGACGATATCAAAAAATTAGTTCCTGAAGGAATTGTGGGCAGAGTTCCTTATAAAGGCGATCTCTTCGAGAGCATTCATCAATTTGTAGGCGGACTAAGAGCCGGGATGGGCTATTGTGGGGCAAAAGACATTGCAGCCTTGCAGGAAAAAGGCAAGTTTGTAAAAATAACCAGTAGTGGTATAACGGAGAGTCATCCTCACCATGTGACGATAACCAAGGAATCTCCTAATTACAGCAGGTAATAAAGCTTATTTGCTTTGTCCGCTATACGTTTTCCAATCTAATTCTTTGTAGATATCCTCTCCAAAATAGCGCGCAATATTTAGGAAGGGTCCGGGCTTTTGGTAGCCGGGGACCGGGGAAAGCATATTGAGTTCTTCATCGAGAAAGACAACTGTGGGATAACTTAATCTTCCCTTCAATAATGCCGCGGCAAATTGGTGGTACCCTCTTCTTCCTGAAGGAACATAAGTGTAAGTTTTTCCTTTGAATTCTATAGGATCCTTTCCTTCGCCATCCATTTTTACCATGTAGAAGTTCTCATTCATATATGCGGCTACCTGTGGGTTTTGAAAAGTGTCTTTATCCATTCGCTTACACCATCCACACCAGTCGGTATACACATCGATAAAAACTTTTTTGGGATTGGCATCGGTCCGGGCCAGTTCGGTAGCTTCCTGCCAGCTTAGCCATTCTACCTGCTGGGCACTTAATTTGTGTATACTGCTTCCCAAAAAGAAGAGCAGGGTGAATATTAAAAGGGAGATGTATTTCTTTTTCATAGGTGATACTTTTGACAAATAGTCGTATTTCGTTCTTTAAAATAACGAATTTGTCCCTCCTTTATTTTATTGCACAGCTCTAATGCCTATGGAGTCGGCCATTACTTGGCGATTACTTTATCTGCCTTGGGTTGAAAAAGACCCGAGTGGTCTACCTGATTTCGAACGATATCCTCAAAAGTTTCCCTTGCCCTGATGAGATGTGCCTGCCCATTGTGCCATAATACTTCGGCCGGGCGATACCTCGAATTGTAATTACTGGCCATGGTGAAACAGTAGGCTCCTGCGTTCTTAAAACACAATAGATCTCCTTCTGTAATTTCACTGATTCTTCGGTTATTGCCGAAAGTATCTGTTTCACAAATATACCCTACGACCGAATAATATCTTTCTCTTCCTTCGGGATTGGAGATATTGATGATCTCGTGGGAGGCACCGTATAGCATCGGGCGGATAAGATGGTTAAATCCGGAGTCGACACTGGCGAATACAGTTGATGTTGTTTGTTTTACCACGTTCACCCTAGCGAGGAATGACCCCGCTTCACTGACGAGGAATTTACCCGGCTCAAAGGCGAGTGTCAGGTCTCTGCCGTATTCTGCACAAAATTCATTGAATCGTCCGCCTAGCTTCTGCCCTAATTCTTCAATATTGGTTTGTATGTCTCCTTCTTTATATGGGACTTTAAAGCCGCTCCCAAAATCAATAAATTCCAGGTCCGGAAAATTCCTGGCAGTTTCGAATAGAATTTCAGAGGCGTAGAGAAAGACATCAATGTCGAGAATATCACTTCCGGTATGCATGTGAATCCCATTGATATTCATTTTGGTCAGTTCTACGATCCTCAACAAATGTGGAATCTGGTGGAAGCTGATCCCAAATTTTGAATCGATATGTCCAACCGATATTTTTGAGTTGCCCCCGGCCATCACATGCGGATTAATTCTGATACAAACGGGGATATGAGGGTGCTTGGTTCCGAATTGTTCCAGAATAGACAGGTTATCTATATTGATACGAACTCCGAGTTGTGTTGCCTCCTCGATCTCTTCCAGGGAGACACCATTTGGGGTATAAATTATGTCTTCCGGCGCAAAACCGGCGAGTAACCCCAATCGCACCTCTTGAATAGATACAGTATCGAGTCCACTCCCAAGACTATTCATCAATCTCAAAACAGTGATATTTGACAAAGCCTTGGCTGCGTAATTCAATTTTAATTTGGGAACATCGGAAAAGGCATTGGAGAGCCTGTTGAACTGTGAAATGATCTTATCAGCGTCATAAACGTAAACAGGAGCACCGTATTCTTCAGCAATGGCAATGAGATCTCTATTCTTCATAAAAGCATATTTGAGGTAAAACTACTCTACTTCAATGCATCACACAAAAATAAATCAGATTAATTAGAAAAATACAACAAAAAGTTATATTTGAAACAATAATCTCTCCGCTTTCTACTTGCTATGGAGCTTTCCACTTTGTATTTTTACGAAAATACATCAGTGAAACTACCTTTTTTTCCATTACAGACCGTCTTTTTTCCAGGGGAAACGGTTCCCCTGCATATTTTTGAGGAACGCTACAAAGAGCTTATACACGATTGCAGAAAAGAAGCCATCACCTTCGGTATTCCTGTGTATATAAATGACAGGATCATCTATGGCACGGAAGTGCAATTAGTAGAGGTCGTTACCACTTATGAAAACGGCTCAATGGATATCACCTGTGTGGCGAGACAGGTCTTCCAGGTCATGACCTTCGACAATGAAATGGAGGGGAAATTGTACGCCGGCGGAGTTGTCAAGTTTCTCGAAGCGATCAATGACGGGGATATAGAAGCTAAAAGAATCGTCCTCGAAGGCATACAGGAACTCTATGATTTAATGGGTGTCCCTTTTGAAGGAATTCCCCCGGAGAAGTTTAATCCTTATATGCTGGCGCACAAGATGGGGCTGTCCTTTGAACAGGAACACGAATTGCTGCAAATCACCAGAGAGAGTGATCGACTCGCCTATCTCAAAAAGCATCTCGATCAGACCATAAAGGTTTTAAAACAAGTAGACCGTACCAAGACTTTAATAGAAATGAACGGGCATTTCCGGAATTTCGACCCACTCGATTTTAAAGACTTTAAAGTGTAAGAAGCGGATAATTAAATATGTTAACTCCGCATTCTTTCCTATTTTTGCAATCAACTCACTAAAACAACCTTATGAATCTTCACGAATATCAGGGAAAGGAAATATTAGCCAGCTTTGGCGTACGCATTCAAAGAGGAATAGTAGCGCATAACGCAAAAGAAGCAGTGGATGCGGCCAAGCAGTTGACGCAGGAAACCGGAACATCCTGGCATGTTATAAAAGCCCAGGTTCATGCCGGTGGAAGAGGTAAAGGAGGAGGAGTTAAATTGGCTAAAAACCTGAAGGAAGTCGAAGATATCGCCGGAAGCATCATAGGGATGAATCTGGTAACACCGCAGACTTCTGCGGAAGGTAAAAAAGTGCACCAGGTGCTGGTTGCCGAGGACGTATATTACCCAGGGGAGAGTGAAACCAGCGAATTTTATGTCTCTGTGCTACTCAACAGGGCCAAAGGGCGTAACATGATCATGTATTCTACCGAAGGTGGAATGGATATTGAAGAAGTTGCTGAGAAGACGCCTCACCTGATATTTAATGAGGAAGTTGATCCCTCAACTGGTTTACTCCCCTTCCAGGCTCGTAAAATTGCCTTTAACCTTGGACTATCAGGGACGGCATTTAAGGAAATGACAAAATTTATTTCTTCACTCTACAAGGCATATGAACAGAGCGATTCGAGTTTGTTCGAAATCAACCCTGTTTTAAAGACCTCAGATGACAAAATCATGGCCGTTGACGCCAAAGTGTCTATAGATGACAATGCCCTGTTCAGAAGAAAGCAGTATGCAGAAATGCGCGATCTGAGGGAGGAAAATCCAATAGAGGTTGAAGCGAGAGCTGTGGGCTTAAACTACGTCGATCTCGATGGAAACGTAGGGTGTATGGTCAATGGTGCCGGACTGGCGATGGCGACCATGGACCTGATAAAAATGGCCGGAGGCGAACCTGCTAATTTCCTTGATGTTGGGGGAACGGCAGATGCCAAAAGGGTAGAGGAAGCCTTTAGAATCATTCTTAAAGATCCAAATGTCAAAGCAATTCTTATCAACATCTTTGGTGGGATCGTACGCTGTGATCGTGTTGCACAAGGAGTGGTTGATGCCTATAAGAATATGGGAGATGCTATCAAAGTTCCGATCATTGTCAGACTTCAGGGAACCAACGCGGAACTGGCTAAGGAAATTATCGACAATTCCGGATTGGCGGTTCATTCTGCTGTTCAATTCCAGGAAGCTGCCGACAAAGTAAAAGAGGTGCTGACTTAAAATCCTAATAAATAAGAAGTATCAAAGGAGATGTAATCAGTACATCTCCTTTTTTTTATGCGCATTCTGGAATCATAAAAGACTAATAGGCATCAGCTCATACTTCAGATCTGATCATTCTCAAACTATACTTTATTTAACATATAGGGGGTAAAGTTGCTTAAAAATATGTTAATCCTTGAATTAATTGTAACATCCTTAATATCTAATCGTCTTTTATAATAAATCATCAATCTAATTATTAATCAAAAAACAAACAATCATGAGAAAATTACCTGTAATGCTCGTAGCGGCTTTCCTTTTTACAGCCGGGACTCTTTTTGCAAATGATTCCGAAACTACAGACCCTAAGAAAGATCTCGCCATCCAGATCGGAGATCTTTTGGAAGACAACACTTTTGTGCTCAAGGAAAAAGACCTGACGGCAAAAGTCTTGTTTACCTTAAACCACAAAAATGAGATCGTAGTGATCTCAGTGGACACAAACGATGAGGTCTTGGAAAGATTTGTAAAGAGCCGACTTAATTACAAGGTCGTAGAGGCACCGGTTTCTAAAGAAGGAACGATGTTTACAGTCCCTGTGAGAATCACAGGATGAATACTGAAGTTATCTTAAAAGGCCCTAGGTTTTCTTAGGGCCTTTTTTATTTTTATACGGGACAGATCCAAGACCTGTGTACTTGCCTTTTCGCGGTCTGGAAGCTCCCTTGGCCTTTTCCGTTGTAGCTGAATCCCCTTTAGGATTTGATTTGCCTGATGCTTCTTTAGGTCCCCTTAAGTGGATCACCAAGCCGTTGAGAAAATTCCTCAAAACCTGATCTCCACATTCTTTGTATTTCGGATGGCCTTCCTTTCTACAAAAGGCACCAATTTCACTTTTTGAGATGCGGAAATCTACAAGGGCCAGGATGTCGACAATTTCGTCATCCCTCAATTGCAGGGCTACCCGTAATTTTTTCAATATATCGTTATTTGTCATTGAATTGTCATTTCAGGCAAGGTATTGGAAAAGTCTAAATTAGACACCCCTTTCTTTCATTTTCTGAATTTCTTCTCAGCTTCATTGTTCATTCATTATCATCGTCATCCCTTTAAAACATGCCATAAAGGCAGGTATTCATTGATGTTATATGTCAAAAAGACATATAATTAGACTTGGTACATCCTTTGTTCTCAATATGTCAAAAGAAAAAGTTTAACTTAAAATTTTAGAGATATGAGTATTGTAACCCGCAACAACAGCATGTTTCCATCGCTGATGAACGAATTCCTAAGGCCAGATTGGCTGGGAGGAAGTGAAAATTTTGTATCTACCCTTCCGGCTGTAAACATCAAGGAAGACGATATGGGATTTAACCTTGAATTAGCCATTCCAGGAAAGAACAAAAACGATTTCAATGTGGAAGTCGATAAGGATGTACTTACCATTTCTATGGAAAGTAAGACTGAAGATGAACAGACGGAAGATAATTATACAAGAAAAGAATTTTCTTACTCGTCCTTTAAAAGGTCTTTTACATTGCCAGACACTGTGAATAGTGATAAAATCAAGGCAACTTACGAAGAAGGCATTCTGTCGTTGCAGCTCCCTAAAAAGGAAGAGGCATTGCCGAAGCCGAAACGTATGATTGAAATTGGCAAATAATAAGTATAGAATTTATGCTTGACCCCATCTGCGGGTCTTCATAATGGTTGGTTTGTTTGGTTAGTTGAGAGGTACCTCAAAGTTTTGGGGTACCTTTTTTTATTGTGGCTCACTAAGTATCGCCAGACACATCATTATGCCTTCGAGGAAATTGCCAAGGCGTAAATTCTCATTAGGCGCGTGGATAGAATTATCCGGATTGGGAATCCTGATGGAGACCGCAGGGATATTCATCGTTTTAACAAAGGGGGCTATGGGCTGGGAACCTCCGGTGGTTCTCATGTTCACCAACTTTTCCCCGAATACTTTCTTCAGTGCCCGATTTAAAAATTGTGCTGTTTCTGAATTCATTTCCGTTCTGAAGGGGAGAGACCCCAATCGATACTTCATTCTAGCGATCTTTGGGTAAATTCTCCTTTCTTCAGTGGTGGGAATACTGTCAACCAGATAAAATCCCTGCCTCTTTAAATGTCCTTCCAACAGTCTTATCATTCGTTCTCCCGGCGTTTCAGGGACGAGTCGCATATCTATTTCAATTTCCACATCCTCCGGAATGATCGTTCTCACCTCACTTCCTACCCAGGCTGAGCGCAGACCGCGAATATTCAAAGACGGGTACTGCAGCGATTCCTGATAGTTATCTCCTACCGCCTCACTTTTTGAAATCCCCAGTCGAACTCTAAGGCTGTCTTCGTTTTCAGGTAGCGATCTGAGTGCTATTTTGTCCTCTTCTGATAAGATGATACCGTCATAAAATCCCGGGATAAGAACACGCCCGCTGGAATCCTTGAGACTGGCAATAAAGCGGGCAGCTTCAAATACCGGATTAGGAGCATAATTTCCATACTGCCCGCTGTGTAAAGGATACGAAGGACCAAATATTTTTATGGTAGCGGTGGCTATTCCACGTGCTCCATAGGTAAGGGTTGGCCAATTTGAAATATGGCGAGTGCCATCCATGATCAGGATCATATCGGCCTTTAACAGGGACTCATTTTCCTCCACAGCCTTGGCCAGGGTAGGGGAGCCCAGTTCTTCCTGAAAGTCCATGATCACTTTGATATTACATTCCTCTTCCTGAGCATTCGCATTAAAATAGTTGAGGGCGGTGATAAAAGCCGTGGCCGGGCCTTTGGAATCTGATGCCGATCGGCCAAAAATTCTCCAATCCTCCTCCAGAGCATCACCGGGATTCCAATGAACTGCCTCCCATGAGCCGTTGGTTCCCTTTTCTTTGATCACGGGAAGGAAAGGATCGGCCTGGTCCCATTCTGACGGGTCTACGGGTTGTCCGTCAATCTGGAGATAAAAGAGTATTGTTTTTTTATCAGGGGAAACCATCTTTTCCGCAAAGAGCAGGGGCGCTCCTACGGTTTGAATCACCTGGGTCTTAAAATTGAGATTTTTAAATCGGTTCTGGCACCATTTCAGGTTTTGCTCTACCTGTTCCGGATCACTACCAATATTTGGAATTTTAAGAAATTCCAATAATTCTTCTACTCCCTCAGAAAATTGCTCCTCTGCAATCAACCGAATCTGATCCTCTTCCTTTGTTTGACTTAAAGTCAAAAAGGGTAAACCGCAAACTAAAATGATAAGCAGCCGGGATTTTTTCATGTTACCGATTTGATTATTCCTGTTCTTGCAGGACTTTTATTTCATCCCTCAGTTGAGCCGCCAACATAAAATCGAGTTCTTTTGCTGCCTTTTCCATGGCCTTTCTCTTGGTTCGAATCATCTTTTCTCGCTGATCTGCCGTAAGGTACTCCATATCCGGTTCAGCTGCCCTCCGTTCTTCCTTGATAAAGTGATAGGTTGATACTGAGTTCTTCGCCAGGGCGTTATCAAGACTTTTATTCAAAGAGGTGGGTGTGACATTGTTTTCCTTGTTGTACTGGGTCTGCTTGTCTCTCCGATACTGGGTCTCATCAATGGTTTTTTTCATACTATCGGTAATCTTATCGGCATACATAATGGCTTTACCATTCAAATGCCGCGCAGCCCTTCCAACGGTTTGAGTAAGAGATCGATTGCTGCGTAAAAATCCTTCTTTATCGGCATCTATGATGGCCACCAGCGACACTTCAGGGAGGTCCAGGCCTTCCCTTAGTAGATTCACACCTATGAGTACATCAAATATTCCTTTTCTGAGATCCTGCATGATCTCAACGCGTTCAAGGGTATCCACATCACTGTGAATATACCGGCAGCGTATGTTGATTCTCGTCAGGTACTTGGCGAGTTCCTCTGCCATACGTTTGGTTAGCGTGGTCACAAGGGTACGTTCATCCTTTTCTACCCGCTGCTGTATCTCCTCCACCAGGTCGTCGATCTGATTCTTGCTGGGGCGGACCTCAATTACCGGATCTAAGAGTCCAGTGGGTCTGATCACCTGTTCCACATAAACTCCCTGACTCAATTGTAATTCATAATCGGCCGGAGTGGCACTCACAAAAATGGTTTGCCCTTGCAGGGCTTCAAATTCTTCAAACTTCAAAGGGCGGTTGTCCATGGCCGCAGGTAAGCGGAAGCCGTAATCTACGAGGTTTTCTTTTCGGGATCGGTCCCCTCCGTACATGGCGTGCACCTGGGGAATGGTAACATGACTTTCATCAACGATCATCAAATAGTCTTCCGGAAAATAATCTAAAAGACAGAAGGGTCGGGTGCCCGGTTCCCTACCATCGAGGTAACGGGAATAGTTTTCAATCCCTGAACAATAGCCCAATTCCCTGATCATTTCAAGATCGAAGTTAGTTCGCTCCTCCAGCCTTTTTGCCTCCAGCGGCTTCCCTACCTCTTTAAAGTACTCGATCTGATTCACCAGGTCGTGTTGAATTTGGTGGATCGCATT
>JABDQM010000192.1 GCA_013042315.1 Flavobacteriaceae bacterium
ACGCTTTATGGGAATGATCCCGGGGAGCGACCTGATGTTTACGGGAAGATCGGGAATGCGGGAGTGTCGATTTGCTGTCTTGATGACGCCAAAAAGCTCTATTCCGGTTTCGACCTTACTAACCCAATGACATCGGTTAGTATGACGATTAATGGCCCGGCACCAATGTTGCTCGCTTTCTTTCTTAATGCAGCCATTGATCAGAATTGTGAAAAGTACATCAGAGAAAAAGGCTTGGTGAAAGAAGTTGAAAAGAAAATTAATTCAATTTACAAAGGCTTTAAAGGGAAACGACCTGAATACGCAGGAGGTCTTCCTGAAGGTAATGATGGCCTGGGCCTTTTACTGCTCGGGGTCACCGGGGATCAGGTATTAGATACTGAGGTGTACAATGAAATCAAAGCCAAGACCTTAAATGAGGTAAGAGGAACAGTACAAGCCGATATACTTAAGGAAGATCAGGCCCAGAATACCTGTATTTTTTCTACGGAATTTGCCCTGCGACTTATGGGGGATGTTCAGGAGTATTTTATTCAAAACAAGGTGCGTAATTTTTACTCGGTGTCTATTTCTGGCTATCATATTGCAGAGGCGGGAGCAAATCCGATAACCCAACTCGCATTTACCCTCTCCAATGGATTCACCTACGTGGAATATTATCTTAGTCGGGGAATGGATATCAATAAATTCGGTCCGAATTTATCGTTCTTTTTCTCCAATGGGGTCGATCCCGAATACGCCGTCATTGGTAGGGTAGCCCGAAGAATTTGGGCGAAAGCGATGAAGGAAAAGTACGGTGCCGACCCAAGAGCACAAATGCTGAAATACCACATTCAGACCTCAGGCCGTAGTTTACATGCCCAGGAAATTGATTTTAATGATATCCGGACCACCCTGCAGGCTTTATACGCCATCTACGACAACTGTAACTCTCTGCATACCAACGCCTATGATGAGGCCATAACTACTCCTACGGAGGAGTCGGTAAGGAGGGCAATGGCCATTCAGCTGATCATCAACAAAGAGTTGGGACTGGCCAAAAACGAGAATCCCATTCAGGGATCATTTATCATTGAAGAACTCACCGATCTTGTGGAAGAAGCTGTTTTACTCGAGTTTGACCGGATCACTGAAAGGGGAGGAGTTCTTGGAGCTATGGAGACCATGTATCAGCGATCAAAGATTCAGGAGGAGAGTTTGCATTACGAAACTTTAAAACACAACGGTGAATACCCTATCATTGGCGTAAATACATTTCTGAGCTCTAAAGGTTCACCTACTATTCTTCCCAAGGAAGTAATCAGGGCAACAGATGAAGAGAAACAAAGGCAGTTGCAGACTTTGGAAGGCCTTAAGCAAAGAAATAAGTCGAGAGCCGAACAAGGCTTAAAGGAATTGCAGAATACTGCGGTGCGAAATGAGAATATCTTTAATGAGCTTATTGAAGTAGGCAAGTACTGTTCATTAGGTCAGATCACACAGGCTCTTTTTGAAGTAGGAGGACAATACCGCCGAAATATGTAGCAGTACTTTGGCTGTTAAATGAGATTGTAAGAAGAAGTGTTACCCCAGGTATTCCCTGAAATTCCAGGTCTCCCTTTTATAGCTGTAATGCGCAAGTGATTTCCGCCAGATTTTGAACGATCTTCTAAACGTTCGGATTTCCCTTCTGAGCAGATTGAGGTATTCTTTTTCGCGGATACCATCGTGCTCCAGACCGTTGCAATACGAATTAATATTGCGTAGCATGATCCCGATAAATGTGGCGCTTTTAAGTTTGTCTTCAATGGAATTGGAAGTCTCGGCCCTGGCAATTTGCTGAGGTATTAAGGTTGCATCTGTGATCAGAGAATCTGCGATATGATCTCTAAGGCTATCAGATTGACACAAAGTCAACAAATTCTTGTTGTAGCTAACAAAAGATACAAGCTCCCTGCTTAGAGTGCACAAATCAATTGCTTTTTCATAGATCGGAAGCGATCCTAGATGATTTTGGGACTTCATTCTTTTTCAATGCTTATAACACTTAAAATTACATGCTATTTTGCTTAAATAGCTTTAATAAATAAAGTGAAATAGTATATTTGCTTTATAAAGTTAAATTTTAAGCGTTAAAAAAATTGAAATCACAGATAGATCATCTCAACTGGGGAATATTGCAGAACCTGCAGGCTAATTCCCGTGAATCCTTTGCCAGTATTGGCAGGAAGGTAGGGCTTACACCTCCTGCTGTCGCGGAACGTGTTAAAAAAATGGAAGATCTCGGCATTATTGAAGGATATCACGCCCGGGTTTCACATGCCATGGCAGGGTATCAGTTAAAGGCCATTATCACATTAAAGGCCTTTATGGGCAAATTAAAACCCTTCCTGGAACTAGTGACTACCCTGGATGAAGTGGTGAACTGTTATCGTATTACCGGAAACGAAAATATAATTATGGAAGTCGTCCTGAGGGATCAATTCCATCTCGAAGTATTCATTGATAAACTGATTTTGTACGGGGAGACGCGGACCCACATCATCCTTTCTGATGTTGTTGCGGATGGCCCTATAAAAAAGCGAAAAGGATAAAAATTATTCCGTAATTTAGAACAGGCGTAGATTATGTCTCAGATCTCAGTGAATTTTTCTCATTCTGACAAAACATTTAGACTTAGTCCCGCTCCCGGATTCTTTTTGGCCGGATTTTTGAGGATTGAATTGCTATGAAAATTAAAATTTTACTCCTTCTTGTTATAGTTGGAAGTTGCCTTCCCACTTTGCAAGCACAAGAAATTGCTATAAGAAAAGGTATTGTCAGGGATTCTGTCCCGGTCAACGATTCCATCCCAGAAACATTTGCAATTTATCTCCCTACTAATTTTGAACCATCCGGAAAATGGCCCGTCCTTTTTGCCATGGAAATGGAAGGAAAGGGAAAGCAAATCGTACACATGTTTCGGGAAATTGCCGAAAAAGAGGGGTATATCCTCGCTGCATCAAACAACATTCACGACAGTTTGTCTATTGTACAGAATACATTGATAGTGAGCCGAATGTTCAATACGGTTTATACCTTATTTCCAATACACAAAGAGAGAACTTATACTGCAGGCCATGGGGTTGGAGCGCAATTTGCATCTATACTTCCCTCTGTCATCAAACCCATAGAGGGAGTGATTTCGAGCGGGTCGGATGTGCCGTTTAAGGAATTGATTGATCCAAAAAATCCGTTCGAATTTGTGGGTATTGTCGGCAGATCCGATTACCATTTTAATAACCTGATAGAGGACTCAGACCTTACCGCGATTACCAGAAGGACTGTTGGCAAATCTAAGTTTGTTGATTATTTACTGGTCTTTGAGGGTGGAGAAGAGTGGCCAGACAAATCCTACTTGCAGCGAGCTGTTGAGATCCTCACTTTGAGATCTATGAGTAAAGGAAATGTAGAACTCGATACGGCTTACATCAGGAGCATTTACAACCGAAACTTTGCTACTCTTAATAATCATGTCCTTGAGAATGACTATCTGGCTGCGGCTTTTCTGGCTAATGAAATGATCTCCAAGTTTAAGGGCCTTGTCGATCTAGAGGAATTGAAGAAAAGACGGAAAGTCATATCCAGGGAAAAGATCTATTCTGTGCAGTTGAGAAAGCAAAAACGCTACATGCAGAAAGAATATTTCATTCGTAGCGAATACGATTACAACCTCAATGACGATGTCCTCACTCTGAATTATAATAATCTGGGGTGGTGGAATTATCAAATGGATGAGATCGGTAAATTTATGAAGAGCTCCGATCCGTTTGAAAAGGAAATGGGATATCGCCTTTTGGGATTTGTCAATGCGCTTGTCGAGGATAATATAGCTTTGGAAAAGGCGCAGGAACTGCTAAATGAAGAGGCATTGAGCTATTTATGGATGGTGAAAACTATCACAGCTCCCAAGGAGTTTAGTAACTATCTCAATATCATTTCCGATAGTGCCAAATACGAAGATTTTGGGACGGCGTTATTCTATTTGGAAGAATTGCTAAAAAATGGATACCGAGATAAGGTGGCTCTTTACGCTCTGGAAAATACGGCCCTGCTTCGGATCACTCCCGAATTTAATGAGATCATCGAGAAGTATTTTGACGATGCCCGCTACGATATTATTGAAGAATAAGGTGGGGTACCTGCTCCAGATCCCAATCGATGACCAGACCCTTTGCTAAGGATCTCGCAATTTCTTTTCCGTAAAGATATTCACATAAATACAAGGCGGCCTCAAAACTCTTAGCCCCTCCGGCTGAGGTGATGAACTTTCCATCGTGAACAAAGAGAACACTGTCCTGAACCTGAAGTTGTGGAAACATTTTTTGGTAGGCCTCTATGTCACTGGGGAAAGTGGTTGAAACCACTGAATCTAACAATCCTGCCTTTGCCAGCACAAAAGCCCCGTCGCAATGGGAGGTTACAAATTTTGCTTCCCTGGCAGCCTTTCTTACAAATTCGAGCATTTGTACGTCCATTAAATCCGTGTCCAGATGATGTTCTGCGCTGGGTACAACCAGAATGTCAATTTGAGGCAGGGAATCTTTGGTGTAATCGTAATCGGGCAGAATACGCAGCCCTTCAAAAGTAGTGATCGGATCCCTGGTATTGGCCACTGTAAAAGGTTTCATCTTCTTGATGCCATCACGGTACAGGGTATGCTGAAATATATCATAGGGGGCAGTAAATTCTGTATTATAGGTGCCTTCCATGATCAGGAAGGCAACCTTGTAAACCTGCGCGCCATCGGGTATTGGGGATTCGCCCTGATCAGCTGGCATATCTGCATTTCCAACTCGGCCAGAACAGCCCATGAATAGCGTTGTGATGAGTATACTAAGTGATATAAAACAAATTTTCAATTTCATGCTGTAGCTTTTCGCGATTGCAATATCATTAATAAGAATATACTTAAAATTCCGATGACGATGGCAAAATACCAGGTCCACTTAAATCCAAAGTTGGCTATGGACTGCATTCCCCCGTTATGAGCGAAAATATGGGAAATAGAGAAGGCAATATTATAAAGCGCCATGTATTCTCCCTGCTTCCCGCCCCGGGATTTCTTCATGGCGAAGGCACTTGAAAAGGGGAAGATGATCATTTCCCCGAAAGTCATCAGAATCATTCCTATAACCAGAAGGCCTATCCAACTTCCGAAAGTCAGGAAAACAAAACTCAGGGCGGTTAATGCGATACCGATAATCATTAGAGAAATCTGCGAAAGAGGTCTTGTTTCCAGGTATTTGATCAGGGGCATTTCGAAAATAAAAATGATCATACCATTCATCGCCAATAACAATCCTATATTGAATTCACTTAATCCCCTTACCTCATTATAGAATAAGGGTACAGTTGAAAAATACTGCACGAAAATAAAGCCGAGCAGAACCATAGCTGCAATAAAAAGCAGATAGGAAGAATTGCGATAGGCAGAGTGAGGGGAGTTGTTAGTCTTTATTTCCAGCGCCTCAACTTTGGCAGGATGAAGAACTACCAGTAGAAGTCCGGCAGCCAGCAGACATGTGATCCCATCAATCCAGAATAAACTGGCGTATCCCGACGAAGCGATGATAGCCCCACCGATGGCAGGCCCTGCGGAATATCCGAGATTGATCGCCAGCCTGATCAGGGTGACAGACCGGGTTTTATTTTCATCTTTACTATAGGCATCCATGGCTACATAGGTAGCCGGTCTGAAAGCATCGGCAATAACCATCAGGATAAAGACACCTGCACAGATCGCGTAATACGATTCGAGCCCCTGCAGCCAGAAAAATGCAAGGCCGGTAAGAAATAGGCTTGAGGTCATCACCTTGTAATATCCAAGCCAGTCGGTTAATTTCCCGCCTATCCATGTTCCTGCAAGTGACCCCAGCCCAAAACAGCTCATGATCACCCCGACATTTTCGAGGGTAAAACCCCTGTCCTGAGTAAGATATAGCGAAAGAAACGGAATTACCATTGTTCCTGCGCGATTGATCAAAGTGACCAGGGCCAGCCACCAGACTTCCCTCGAAAGACCCTTAAAGGAATTCATATAGGCGAGGTAAAGCCGTCTCATGAGTAGTTGTTTTGTCAATGTCTGCTCTTAGCAGGATGAAATCCCTTAGGAAATAGGTTTAAATCTAGCTAAAAAATACCCTAAATCGTATTTTTGGTATTAAACTCCCTGTGATGAAGAATATCTTTCTTGTGATTATCCTTAGCCCAATACTACTATTTGTGGCATGCGGAGATGGAAAAAAATATCACGATCAGGTATCGGATAATGCAGTTCCCTCAGAAAGTAAACTTGCATCGATCATGGAATTTCAGAATTCCCTGAATGAGGAATTCTCAGATCCTGAGATTTCTCCACTTCCAGACCGTTTTAGAAAGGACTTTCAGGGATTGGAATTTTTTGAACCGGATACGCTTTACAGCGTCAAAGCTAAATTCGTGCGAACTCCCGATGCCATTCCTTTTATGATGCCTACCAATACGGACCGTTTGTCTGAGGAAGTGGTTTATGGCCTAGTGACATTTGAACTAAAAGGCGTGCAATACCAATTGGAGGTGTATCAAAATGAAGAATTAAAAACGGAGGAAGGGTATGAGGACTATCTATTTTTGCCTTTTACAGATGAAACTAACGGAAAATTCACCTATGAGGGAGGACGGTATATAGATCTGACAATTCCTGAAGAAGATACACTGCTCATTGATTTCAATAAAGCCTATAATCCTTACTGTGCTTACAACAAGAAATTCTCCTGTCCCTTGGTGCCGAGTCAGAACCATATCGGAACACAGGTACTAGCCGGAGTGAAGGCCTTCAAATAGTAAAAAATAAAACCCTGGCAAAGTTGCCAGGGCTTATCAACGAACTAAACAAAACTAATAAGTACTCCTATTAAAAAGAGTATACTGCTGCTAGGACAAAGGATGATAGACTTTTCATTGTGGCGCCATCCGAGTCGAGGAAAGCATCCTCAGATGCATTGTCTAGTCGGAGTTCAGGCTTGATCACCAGATCTCCGATAGATGCACTTCCTGTAAGAGTTAGCGCAATAACGCTGGAGTCGTCTACTCCTGTTCCTATGGCTCCAAAATTGCCTGTTTCTGTAAAGTATTCCCCTCTCAGACCCAAGGTAAATGTATCTGAAGTTTGGTATTGTGGGTAAAGCGCAACCCCGGCGAAACCGGTGTCGTCAGAACCGTCAAAATAGGCGGCATTGATCCCGAGGTAAAAGTCTTCATCGATGTCAAATCCTCCGGTATAATCTATTTCAAAATTGCCGTCGTCTGCGATCAGATTCAGATATTGTCCGCTGTATCCAAGCTGGGCTCCGTAGGCGTATTTTCCATTAGGATTGAATTCGGTAATATCTGTGGGATTCATCACAGCAAGCATCAGCGACCAATCGCTGCCAAGGTCAAAATCGGCTTTGAGTCCGGTATGGCTGAAGGGGCCGTATGAGAACAGGTAAGAAGTACTGTAATTAAAGTTACCTGCAGGCGAAATTACCTCGTAGCCAAGGAAGGTGTTGAAATTACCAAAGGTGAGGGTAACCGCATCACTAACATTCCAATAGACGTACAACTGGTTTACAATATTCCCGGTAGCCGAGTAGAGGGGGGAAGCAAATATGGCATCTGTTCCTCTGGGTCCAAAGACTAGATCGGCAACAAATCCAACATCCTCACCTTCGTAAGCGGCAATTACGTTGGCCATGCCCAAGGCAAAACCCGGGAGATTGGCAAATGACGAACCGGGCGCTGAATAGTTAATCCCTGAATTCGCTGAGTTGAGGTTGGCCCTGTAATAGGCATCAACGGTACCACTGATAGTAAACTTTTTTTCATCGGCGGTGTCATCTTCCTGAGCCATTGCCGAAAAAGAGCCGGTCAGGAGAAGGAGAAAAATTAATTTTTTTACGAAGTTTGTTGTATTAATCGTTTTCATATTTCTGTGATTGAATGTCCTCTTTGGAGGATGTTAGTATTGCTTTTAAGTTGAAATTTTGAAAAAGGTTATAGACGGAGCGTTCTGCCAAACGCTCCGTCACCTTTTTATTAATGTTGATTCATTCTAAAGTCGGCATAGGAATCCATCCCGTGCTCGTGCAGGTCGAGTCCGTCTAATTCTTCTTCCTTGGATACTCGTATTCCCACTGTTTTCTTTAAGCTATAGAAAATGATAAATGCGGTAAGGGAACAAAAGGTTGCTGCTGCCCCAACTCCGGCTAATTGATAGAGAAATTGTTCTCCACCCGCTTTAGCTCCAAAAATACCTACGGCGAGTGTTCCCCACATACCACAGATCAAATGGACGGTTACTGCACCTACCGGGTCGTCGAGCCTAATTCTGTCGATAAGCGCTACCCCGAGCACAATAATGAATCCTGCGATAAGACCGATTAACACGGCTTCGTTCGGCGACATCAGGTCGGCCCCAGCGGTGATCCCAACTAAGCCACCTAAGATGCCATTGAGGAACATGGTTAGGTCGAGATTCTTGTATAACAAGGTGGATAGGATCAATGATCCAACGCCACCCGCGGCAGCGGCCAGACTTGTTGTTACCAGCACAAGGGAGGTGAGTTCAGGGTCGCCTGATAATACCGAACCTCCATTAAACCCGAACCAACCTAACCAAAGAATAAGTACTCCAGCGGTGGCAAGGGGAATATTGTGACCTGGGATGGCTTTTGGTTTGCCGTCCTCTCCGAATTTTCCAATTCTCGCTCCCAGCAGATAGATCCCGATAAGGGCTCCCCAGCCTCCTACAGAATGGACCAGGGTAGATCCTGCAAAGTCGTAAAAACCGGCGTCTGCGCCTCCGAGGGTAGATAAAAATCCACCGCCCCATTGCCAAGATCCTACTATGGGATATACCAATCCTACGTAGAAGATGGTAAAGATCATAAAAGGGCCAATTTTAATTCGTTCGGCCACAGCTCCCGATACAATTGTAGCGGCTGTTGCGGCAAACATTCCCTGGAAGAGAAAATCTGTCCACCAGGTATATCCGCCATCAGCGTATTCGGGGGTCATGCCGTTTTCAGGTGGGGCGATTCCGAAGCCTGCAAAATCCAAAATACCGGCAGATCCGTCGGCAAATCCGGGATACATCAGGTTAAAACCACCGATATAATACATCAGTAAACCTACGGTGATAATAAAGATGTTTTTAAATAGGATATTAATAGTATTTTTTTGTCTTGTAAGCCCAATTTCTAAAAAGGCAAATCCTGAATGCATGAAGAATACCAAAGCGGTACACACCATCATCCATATATTGTTAG
>JABDQM010000197.1 GCA_013042315.1 Flavobacteriaceae bacterium
GAATGCGGGATTCAATAGGTGAAAAGTACATTCCCGGGCCCGATATTAGGAATAAGAAGACCTATATGACTACTGAAGATGCCTTTGCGCCGCATTTCTTTGAAACGGAAATAGACGGGCACAAAGCTTTGGAAGCCCGGAGTATTTGGGATATTGAAAACTACCCCATGGCCGGGCCATTTTTAACCTTTGTGATCGATGACGAAGACAATAATCGGAAACTGGTGGTAGAAGGTTTTACCTTCGCTCCGGCCACCAATAAACGGGATTATATGTTTGAACTGGAGGCGATCCTCAGATCCGTGAAGTTTAAATAAATTTTATCTGCTAAAAAAAAGCGCTCTCATTTATTGAGAGCGCTTTTTTGTTTCTTTTAGTCGAAGGCAAAGCCCGTTGACAGCCTGAAAATAAAGGCGTACATAGTTATTAACCACAAAGCGAAACAGAACCAGGAAAACGCCTTAAAATACTTCTTAAGGAACATATTTCTCCAATTCCTGAATGCTTCTACATAAATTTGTTTTACGAGTATAATTTTCTCCATATCCTGCCTTTTAGTGTTTATCCTAAGGCAAAGATCATGCTATGAGCTTGTTAAGAAGCAATAAATAGATCAAGAACGAATAAATCGGATTACTTTAAACGGGACCATAAACTTCCTCTTTTAACAGTATTCTTTATCCGATATACGGCAAATAATAAAAAAACACGATCGTCAGATCGTGTTTTTTACAATAGTAATGGGTTGGTTAATCGAATGCGAAACCTGTAGCCACCCTGAAAATGAAAGCGTATAGTACAATCACTAAACAAACGAGGCAAAACCAGGTAAAAATCTTAAAGAGGTTTCTGATAAAAAATGACCCCAGATTTTTAAAGGCCTCCAGGTAAATTTCCTTTATGAGTAAAATGTGTTTCATATGGTGAGATTTAGGTTAACTATTTTATGGATATAACAGCGATTATTGACCGAACGTATTTTGACCTATCGAATTTGTTGTATAGCTGCTAAAAGATGTTGAGAACCGATAAAATTGATCATTCAGGCTATCATTTTCCGGTGATCAATAGCGCTAAAAAAAACCACTTGCAATTTGCAAGTGGTTAGTTGGGTAGGTTAGTTCACTGGTTACTTACATGTTTACTATAATAAATTCAGAACGCCTGTTGAGCTGGTGTTGTTCACTGCTGCATCGAATACTACCGTCGCAACCGTTCAGTAGCCTTTCTTCTCCATATCCAATAGCGCTTTCTATTCGTTTTGGATCAATTCCTTTTGAAATGATATAATCTCTGGTCGATTTTGCCCTTCTGTCTGAAAGGTATTTGTTGTAGACGGCTTTACCCCTGCTGTCTGTGTGGGATTCAATTTTAATCACCATCGTTGGGTTCTCCTTCATGATCCCTACTAACTTATTTAATTCTTCGGCGGCATCTCTTCGAATATTGAACTTGTCAAAATCGAAATAGATCATATCCAGTTTGATTTTTTTGATTCCTTCTTCTATCACGACAAGCTCTTCTAATTTATTAAGGTTAACATCAACGTTGATGACTTCGTTCTCTTTTGTGGGAACATCCATTACCACTTCGGAATACCCCTCTTTGTTGGTTTGAACCTTGTATTTGGTATTGCTGTCGAGATCTTCAAAAACAAAGCTTCCGTCCTCATCAGATACAACTTCTTTTAGCTTTATATTATTCTCATCCAATAAAGTGACCAGGGCTTCCGGCATAACTTCTCCGGTGACCAGATCTGTAATCACACCTTCTATGGCATTGAGATTGAGTTCTTCCGGCATCAGCTTAGAAAATGAATAGATATCGTCATCTCCTTTCCCGCCTCGCCTGTTTGAGGCAAAGAATCCTTTCTGTGTAGCTTCATCAACGATATAGGAAAAATCGTCTTTCTTACTATTGATGGGTTTCCCCATATTTTTTACCTGTCCGAAGCCATCCTCCTCAGTGTAAGACACCTCGTAAACGTCTAGTCCTCCCAGGCTAATATGACCGTTAGAAGAAAAGTATAATTTTTTATCGGTGATAAATGGAAACATTTCCTTGCGCTCTGTATTGATGTCAGGCCCGAGATTACGGGGATCTGAGAAACTTCCGTCATCATTAACATCAACGACAAACAAATCGGTTTCACCAAGACTTCCGGGTCGATCAGAAACGAAGTACAATTGTTTCCCATCCGGACTTAAAGC
>JABDQM010000201.1 GCA_013042315.1 Flavobacteriaceae bacterium
ATAAAGAATCCTTGAAAGTGGCACAGGCTCAGTATGCCTTTACCGTTGAGGATCTCAAAAGGACTAGGGAATTGGTAGAATCAGGTGTCGTACCAAGGGGAGACCTGCTCGAAGTTGAGGCCACGGCGGCCACACAGGAACAGACTATAATCAACAACCAGAATCTGGTTTTGCTTTCGAGAATTGCCCTTGCGCAGCTTTTGCAGATAACTGATTATGAAAATTTTGATATAGCCGACGAAGAGTTTAATGTTCCCCCTTCGGATATTTTAAATTACTCACCCAAGGTGATTTTTGACAAGGCACTGACCTTTCGGAATGACGTTAAATTTTCTGAATCTGGAGTGGCCCTTGCCGAGAAGGATCTGCAAATTGCAAAAGGAGCAGTATATCCAACCATAGGAGCCTTTTTCAATTACAACACTAGGTATTCAGATCAGACCAGAGATCCTTTTACAGGAGAAAAGATCGCCTTCGCAGACCAATTATGGATCAATGACGGTATCTCTTATGGGGCCCAGCTTAGTATTCCAATCTTTAATGGATGGAGTACAAGGAATAATATCAGGCGTTCTCAAATCAGTGTGGAGCAGGCTGAACTTCAATTGGAGCAAACAAAACTCGATCTTGAAACAACCATCAATCAGGCTTATGTAGACGTTCAAAACTCGGCGAAAGCTTATGAAGCGTCTCAAAAAACCTTGGACGCCAGAAGATTGGCATACGACTATTCTAAAGACCGTTTTGAAGTTGGGTTGATGAATGCTTTCGACTTTAGTCAGGCACAGGCAAGAGTAGACAACGCCGCAGCTGAAGTAGTCAGAAACAAATACAACTATATTTTCAGGATTAAGGTATTAGAATTTTTCTACGGCCTTCCAATTGTCTTGAACTAAACTATCTTTGTGGCCCTATGGCCTTGATATTACAATTAGAAACCGCATCTACTAATTGCTCCGTTTCCCTTGCCTGGGAAGGGGAGCTTTTGGCATTTAAAGAACACAATAGTCCGTCGTTTTCTCATTCAGAGCAGCTCCATCTATTTATAAAGGAGGTGGTTGAAGAAGCGGGGAAATCTCTGCAAGAGTTAGATGCAATTTCTGTCAGTAAAGGTCCTGGTTCTTATACAGGACTACGGATAGGGGTTTCCTCGGCCAAAGGGCTATGCTATTCCCTGGGGATCCCACTTATTTCAACCCGAACACTCAAGGGGATGGCCTTGCATAAGAAAATTGAAAAAGGAGTGATCCTTCCTATGCTGGATGCCAGGCGTATGGAAGTGTATGTGGCAGTTTACGATGCTGCACACCAGGAGTTAGAACCTGCCCGGGCCTTGGTAATAAAACCCGATTCTTTTTCAGAATACACGGAGAAAGGCCCTGTATATCTTGTTGGAAGCGGAGCAACAAAATGTGAGGGCGTATTGGAGCACCCTAATTTGCATTTTGACGATTCGGTGATCCCTTCTTCCGTATCCATCTGCAAAGAAGTGTATCAAAAGTTCAAAAGCAAAGATTTTGAGGATGTTGCCTACTTTGAGCCTTTTTACCTGAAAGATTTTATCCTTCAGACTAAATCATAAAGTGTTAAGGGGGCACAAATAGTTCCTAAGCCTTTTGGTGTACATCTATTTGAGGGAAAGGAATCTCAATTCCTGCCTTATCAAACCTCAATTTTGTCTCCTCAATAACTTTAAAATGAGCTTCCCAGAAATCCTCATTTTTTGCCCAGAATCTAAGGGTGAGATTTACTGAACTGTCTGCCAATTCCCCTACATAAACCGCGGGAGCAGGATCTTTTAGTATCCCAGCCTGATCTGCGCATATCTCCAGCAAAATATCTTTAGCTTTTTTAATGTTGGAAGAGTAGCCAATCCCTATATCGATCTTGTCCCTTCGCGTGTCTTCAGCATTGTAATTTATGATGTTGTTATTGGAGAGCTGTCCGTTGGGTAAAATCGCGAGCTGATTCCCAAAGGTGTTGAGTTTAGTTGTAAAAATGGTGATTTCTTTTACGGTGCCGTCTACTCCCTGAGCAGAAATAAAATCCCCTACTTTAAAAGGTTTAAAAATCAGGATAAGCACACCTCCGGCAAAATTAGCCAGAGATCCCTGTAAAGCAAGACCCACGGCGAGTCCGGCCGCACCTACTAAGGCGACCAAAGAAGAGGATTTAACACCCAGCTGAGTAATGACCAGCACAAACAGAAGCAATTTTAGCGCAATACTGATAAAACTTTGGAGAAATGACTCCAGAGCGAGATCGTAGTCTTTTTTCTGAAAAAATTTGTGAACGAGTCGATTGATGAATTTAACAATCCACCACCCCACTATTAGGATAATAGTGGCTGTAATAAGGTTTGGAAGGATTTCCATTACCCAATCTACTCCTTGGTCTAAATATTCCTGATAGTCTGAGAAAGATGCCATATACCTGAATTTTGGTGCAAAACAAGCAAAAATAGACGGTCTATTCAAATATAAACCAATAAAGTCTTGTTAAGTCTAGATGCAATCAGAGTATTGCCAAGGCTTCTTCTGTTGTAGCCACCGGTAATTGGCACGCCCCGTTTTCGCAGATATAGATAAGGGTTTTATCCGGCAAAATTCTTCCTTTGAGCAAGCTAAGGCTTCCTTCCTTAACTGCGCCGGCAAATAGAGTGTTAGGCAGATATTCTGACGCGATCACCCTCGCGTATTCCAAGGCCGATTTACCTGTGATGACCACTTCTTTAACCTGGAAAACCTGTAAGAGGGAAAAATGCATCCAATGTGCATGGCTGTTTGGATTCTCGAGAATACTTTCCCTCATTTGCTGAAGCATTCTTTCGGCGAGCTCTCCATACTCTTCCTCAGGGAAAAGTAGTGCTAGTTTAAATAGATTTAGGGCCATGACGGAATTCGAGGCGGGGATGACATTGTCTGCTGTTTCATATGATCTCCTTACTGTAATTTCTTCTGTATCGGAAGTAAAATAAAATAGACCACTCTTCTTATCCCAAAAGTGCAGGATACAGTAGTTTGATAGTTTCCTGGCCTTTTTGGCCCAGGGCTCCTCAAAACTAACTTCATAAAGTTCTAAATAGGCTGAAATAAGACTCGCATAATCCTCGAGGAAGCCTTCAATAGAGTTCTTTCCTTCCTTGTGGTTGTGATACAGACTACCATCATCTTTGAGGACAGAACTTTCAATAAATGCTATAGCTTCCAATGCCTGATCGAGGTACTCCTCGGTTCCCAGATATCGATAGGCTTCAACCAGTGCCTTTATCATCAGAGCATTCCAGGAGGTGAGGATTTTATCGTCTAGTCGTGGTCTTGCGCGTAATTCTCTCTTTGTAAGGAGCGTCTTTTTGCACTTCGCTAAACGAGAAATTAAATCGCTCACCTTGAGATTGTGTTTCTGTGCGATCTCTTCGTCTGTATGATCTCTGATCAAGACGTAAAAGTCTTCTTCCCAATGTCCGTAAGAATTGATATTGTAATAGTCCCGGAACAACGGAAAATCTTCCTGCAATATTTCTTTCAGTTCTTTTTCTGTCCAGACGTAGTAGGCTCCTTCCTTTAAGTGGCCTTGGTCATCTGTGCTGTCAGCATCTAAAGAAGAGTAAAAGCCCCCATTAGCACACCTCAATTCCCGATTCACAAATGAAATGGATTCTTCGACTACTCTTTTATATAATGGTTCTTTTGTTGAGGCGTAGGCTTTGGCGTACAACGAAATCAGCTGGGCGTTGTCATAGAGCATTTTCTCAAAGTGGGGAACATGCCATTTAGTATCGACGGCATAGCGGGAAAACCCACCTCCAAGATGGTCGTAAATACCCCCGTATGCCATGCGGCGAAGCGTAGTATGAACATATTCACCGGTTACGGAATCTTGAAATAAAGTGGCGAAGTGTAACAGGAAATTCAGATTGACGGGCATCATGAATTTTGGTGCTCTTTTATAACCACCGAGGAAAGTATCAAAGTATTGCGACCAGTTTTTTACTGCCGTTTTAAGGTCGTTTTTGGAAAGGCTCTCATCGCGTTCGGGAGAGGGTATGATATTTATGTTGTGCAGTCCTTCTTCCATCTGAGCAGCGTATTCCAATACTTTTGATTTGTCTGTGGAATACAAGGCTGCAAGCTGTTTCAAGACCTTCATCCAGTCCGTTTTACGTACATAAGTGGCGCCCCAGAATGGTCGCCCATCAGGTAAGGCTACAATATTGAGTGGCCATCCTCCGCTGCCTGTCATCATCTGTAAGGCATCCATATAAATATGATCCACATCGGGGCGTTCCTCCCTGTCGATCTTAATATTGACAAAGTACCGATTCATAACCTCAGCAACTTCTTCGTCTTCAAAACATTCATTTTCCATGACGTGGCACCAATGACATGCTGCATAGCCGATGCTGATCAAGAGGAGTTTATTTTCCTTTTTGGCATTGTCGAGAACCTCGGGCTTCCATGCGTACCAGTTTACGGGATTATGAGCGTGCTGCAACAAATACGGACTCGTTTCACGGATCAGGGCGTTGGTGTGTTCAGGAGTGGTTTTCAAGACAGTTGTATTCGATTATTAATTTGGGCAAAAAAAAAGCACCTCATAAAGGTGCTTTTTAAATCTTAAGGCAACCTATTTCACTTCAAAGGTGATCTTCACATTTACGCGGAAGTCGTCTACCTTGCCGTCCTTTACGGTTGCACTTTGTTCATTTACATAAACTGATCGGATGTTTTTAACTGATTTTGATGCCTGTGTCACTGCTTTCTGAGTGGCATCTTCCCAGCTTTCACCGGAATTTGCCAATACTTCTATAACTTTTAAAATAGCCATGGTTTATTAATTTTAGGTTCTCTTAAAGTAACGAAGAATTTGAGCCAAATACAAATAAACAAAGGGGTATTAACCATTAATTGCCACTACTTCGGCAACCTTATCTCCAAGCATATTTTTCAGCATGGTTTCTATCCCATTTTTAAGGGTAAAAGTAGATGAGGGACAACCGCTGCATGCTCCCTGGAGAATTACATTGACGGTCTTGTCCTCTTCATCATAGGATTGAAAAAGAATATTTCCCCCATCCATGGCCACGGCCGGTTTAACGTATTCCTCAAGGATTTGGATGATTTGCTTTGAAGTTTCATCATCGGGGTTTACCTGAACTTTGCTTTCCTGGTTTTTAATCTGGGTGCTTTCGGCCTTATTGGATACTATTTCTTTTCCTTCTGCGATATGATTTCTAATCATTTCTCGCAATTCCATAGTAATCTCATCCCAGTCGGCCATTTCAAATTTGGTCACCGAAATGTAATTTTCATCCATAAAAACTTCTTTCACAAAGGGAAAATGGAATAACGCCCTGGCGAGCTCAGAATCTTTGGCTTCATCTATATTTTTAAACTCAAAAGTGGCAGGTACCAGCTTTTTATTTGCCACAAACTTGATTACTGCGGGATTTGGGGTCACCTCTGCATAAACCGTAACTGCGACTGCAGATTTAGGTGCTTCTTCTATTAGTATGGGAGCTCCTGAGTTGAGGTATTCAACGAGTTGTTGGGCAACCTCGTCTTTCACGTCTTCCCATTCTACGATATCGAAACGTTCGAGGGCAATAAAATTTCCGGAGATGTAAACGGTTTTGACAAAAGGCAGGTAAAATAGCTGCTGGGCTAATGGGGATGCCTTGGCCTCATCAATATTTCTGAATTCGTAATTCTTAGCTGTGGTCAGAAACTGATTGGCTTCAAACTTTAATATTGCCTTGTTGTTCGTCTCCTTAACGGTGATTACATACTCTTCCATAGTCTGTGATTTTTTGCAAAAATACAACCATTTTTCAAGCCCCCGAACATATAATAATGTTCTATTTAAGGCGTTATACATTATATTTGAACACCTGGCTATACACCTTGCCCCATCTTAGATGAGAAAAATCCTATTTATTTTGTTCGCTTACCTCAGCTGTGTTGGAACTGCCAATGCACAGGAAGGCATTCCGGTCTATTTCGATTATTTATCCGATAATTATTACCTGGTACATCCCTCTATGGCGGGTATCGGCTTAGGAGGAAAGATACGACTTACGGCCCGAAAACAATGGTTTAATGTTGATGAGGCGCCCAATTTGCAAACCCTAAGTGTAAATTACCGACTCGGTGATAGCCCCAGTGGAGTAGGAGCCATCCTTTTTAATGATGCCAATGGATATCATTCCCAAACCGGATTTAAAGCCACATACGCGCATCACCTGCAGTTTGGAGAGGATATAAGGTTACTTAATCAGTTGTCTTTTGGTCTTAGTGCCGGTGTTATCCTCAGTAGCCTTGATGAAACCGAATTCAGGTCGGTTATCCCAGATCCGATTATCTCAGGCGCCAGAAACAGTGTGGCGTACTTTAATGTAGATTTCGGTATGTCTTATAATTATATGGAATTCTACGCTCATGCCACATTACTAAACGCTTTGGGCAGCGGTCGGGATCTCTATACGGCCATTGAATTTGACAATTTGAGAAGATATCTTTTTTCTGTAGGGTATATTTTCGGGAAGACCGAATGGAGAGTGGAACCCTCAATCTTATTTCAACTTACCGAATTTACAGAAGAGGAAACCATAGATATCAACGCGAAGGTATATCGCGATGTTTCTTTCGGAACAGTATGGGCAGGTTTGTCGTACAGAAGAAGTTTCGACGGAGCACAATACCAGGCCAATGGCCAGTTCGGGGAGCAGCGGTTGCAACTCTTTACTCCGATTGTCGGTTTTAATTACAACCGATTTATGTTCTCCTATAATTACTCCTATCAGAATGGGGATATACGTTTTGACAATGGTGGTTTCCACCAGATCACGCTCGGATACGATTTTGGACCGGAAAGGCAGAACAGGTTCGACTGTTTTTGTCCTGCTGCCAACTAAAAAGGACCCCGAAATGCAATTCAGAGTCCTTAAGTTATTTTAATTTTTCTAATTCTTATTCCCAGTAGAGGTTTTTAGTTGAAGCCTGTTTCTTTATGGCCTTTAACATAGCCTTTTCCAATTCACCTGCCTCGCTCTTTTGTTGTTTGGCAATATAGGCTTCTCGCTTTGCATTGGCCTGTTGTATTTCCTCTTGTAGTTTGCTTCTTTCCGCTTTTTTTCCTTCGAGGAATTTGTTTATTTCTGCTTCGGATTTGTCCCTAATGGAAGCGGGTAGCATTTCTTTCTTATACTTTTTCAGATCAAAATCATCTTCGGAGGAAGCGTCAACAAGATCCCACTCTGCATTGTTGTAATACCCTGAGCTTTTACTTACTGCGCGTTTTACCACGACCACCTCTTGCAGTGCCATCGCCTCTTCATCCTGTACTTCCTGCCGGGCTTTTCGACTCGCCCCCATTGGGCCGTAGGAGACATAGGTTTTGTTTAAACGGGCATTTAGTTTAATTATCACATCATCGTAAGGAGTTTTAATATGGACCACCTGTCTGTTGTGGTCAATGGCCATATATTCACCCCCTGTGATCAAGGCCCCTTCCTGCCAGTGTGTGTTTACGCCTTGGGCGTAACTGCCGCAAAAGATCGTATTCACAATCACATCTTTCTCTTTTGCATTCGTGGCAGATTCCCTGAAGCTCTTACTACCTTGGGTAAAAGGTTCATTTCCTGCAATAAATATCATTTTGAGATCATCCGGGTTTTTTCCCCATTCTAATTGACGTAAGGACTGATGGATTACCTGGCCGCAGAATTCTTCTCCTCCATTAGTGGTAAGTGAAAACAGTTTTTCTGAAATTTTATCCAGATCACTACTGAATCCTAGGACTTGCTGGATATATCCTTCTCTGGCAGCGAGGTTGTCATTTCCATACTGATACAAGGCTATTTGCAGTCCGGGCCTGCTGTTGTTTCCACATTTGGCATAGGCAAATTGATTGACGATATCCCATAGTTGTGATTTAGCCTGATTTATAAGTCCGTCCATACTATTGCTGGTATCCAACAGCAATGCAATTTTTACCGTTGGCTGCTTATAGGGTTTTATTTTTTCTGACCCGATTTGATGATCTGTTGAAGATAAATATTCACGAGATTCATCTTTGTGGGCGAAGCTAGTCCCAATAAATAATAAGAGGAGTAGCGTTGTCAATTTTCGAAGTTTCTTTTTCATTTTATTGTATTTATAGGATTATTACAGCTGAAAAGTAGGTCGCAACTTTTTCTTAAAAAACCGACAATGAGGGAACGGCCCACTGTAATGAGTGAATGGTATGGTTGTTTTCGGGAAGTGAAACAAACTGCCGGTTTACAGCTCTTATCGAGAGGGAGTTCATTTTTTAATACCATTCAAATGGACTAAGTTTATCCTGATGAATAGGAGTAAATTCATAAAATATCATTTCCTTCTGGCGCTATTGTTGTTCGTTACAGGACTAAACTCGCAGACACAAAATCAAAGACTGGAGTTTACTGTATCCGGGACGGTAAAGCTTAAAGAAAGCAATGCAACATTATCCGGGGTTGAGGTGGTTTCAAACTTTGGACGATATACTTCTACCGATTCCCTTGGTGAATTTTCAATCAAAGTGGCGAAGGGTGATATTCTCACCTTTAACAGCCCTGATTTTGAAGCGGTAAGTCATACCGTTAAAGGTCCGGATGATATTATTGTCTTGGTAACAGAAGTTGGAGAGAATAAGACAGGCAAGATGGAAGCAGCGACTCCCAGAAGTAATCTTGCAAGACACAAAGCCTTTTTAGATTCTGCCCGGCTATATCAATCTACCCAAATTGAAAAAAGCATAGATTTTATAGCTCAGGCTATTTCTGAATTAGGTACACGGGGCAATAAAAAAGAACTCGCTGAGTCACTTGAGCTTCTCGCCGAAGTATACGCCAATTACGAACAATTGGATCTGGCGATTTCCAATTATAAGGATGCCCTGGAGGCGAATTACAGCAGCAGTACTGCTTTGGCATTGGGAAAGGCCTATATTCGAAACGCCCAATGGAGTGATGCCATTTCACTGCTTGCCCCTTTGGAAGAAGACAAGTTACTGGTTGCTTATCAGCGGGTGGAAGTATATGAAAGTCTGGGCGATGCTTACGCCGGATCGGGAGACATCAACAGAGCGGTAGCTTTTTATCAGCAGGGTTTGAACATTGCATCAAAAAATCAGATCAGCCCAAAAATACCTGATTTAAATTCTAAGATTGCCGATGCCTATGCAGGGGCAAATCGAATGGAAGAAGCTGATGCATATTACAATAATTCCCTGAGCGAGGCCAAAAAACAAGCACCTCAAAGGGCTATACAAGAGAAAGAAAAGGTTGCCGATTTTTTAAACAAGACGAGTCGGTTCGACGATGAAATACAGCTTCGAAAAAGCAGTTTAAAAGAATTGGAAACAATGCCAAGTGGGATAGCAAAGGAGCCCGGGATTGTCAAAAGCAGGGATTCGATTACCAGCCAGCGTATCAACTACAAAATTGCAAATGCGTATATCGCCCAGGATAAATACGATGACGCTATCCCTTATTTGCAACGCAGCATCGCGAGAGCTGATCTTGAAGAAGATCTTATTGTTCAAAAGGACGCCACACGCAAATTATCAGAAGTATACAGACAACGAGGGGATTTTAATAAGGCCCTGGAAACCTATCAAAAATACGTGGCCGTAGTAGATACCTTGTACATTCGCAAAGAACAGGAAATTTCAAGGGCTGCCAGGCTAAACAGAGAGATCGCCGCATCACAGAACCGGATTTCCGGACTGGAGCAGGAGCGGGAATTGTCGCAGAGTAAATACGACCTGGCCCTGGCAGAACAACAATTGACAGAAGAGAGTATCAAAAGGCAGCGATGGATTATATATTCGCTGCTATTCGGAATGCTATTGATGTCATTGGCAGCCTTTTTCTTCTACAGTAGTACGCAAAAGCAGAAATTGGCCAATAATTTACTGGCCCTGAAATCGCTGCGATCACAGATGAATCCGCATTTTATCTTTAACGCCCTTAATTCGGTAAACAATTACATCTCCAAAAACGACGAACGCAGCGCAAACCGGTATATCAGTGATTTTTCCCGGTTGATGAGAACTGTCCTGGAAAATTCTGAAGAGGATTTTATTCCGCTCAGCAAAGAAATTGAACTTCTGGAGCTTTATTTAAAGCTGGAACACATCAGATTCCCCGATAAATTTAAGTACGCCCTTGAAGTAGAAGAATCTTTAGACAGGGAGGCTTACAAAATTCCACCAATGTTGGTGCAGCCCTATGTGGAAAATGCTATTTGGCACGGACTTCGCTACAGGGAAACAATAGGATCTTTGAAAATAAGAATGTCACAGCCAAGTGCTAACAGCCTTGAGGTAAGTATTGAAGATAATGGAATAGGCAGGAAGAAGTCGGCTACCCTAAAAACAAAAAATCAAAAAAAGCAGCGCTCCACGGCAATGAGTAACATTGCAAAGCGAATTGCGATTCTCAATGATATGTACAAGAGTGATATTTCTGTGGTGGTCAGGGATTTACATAAGGACGGTAATGGAACGCAAGTGATATTAACACTAAAAAGAGGTTGATGAAATTAAGGGCTTTGGTCATTGATGATGAAGTAAGTGGCAGGGAGATTCTTAAGAATTATCTCAGGGACTACTGCAGTCATGTGGAGATTCTGGGTGAAGCCGCTGCTGTAAGTGATGGAATTGAATTAATTGAGAACAAAAAACCCAATCTGGTATTTTTGGATGTGGAAATGCCTTTTGGCAATGCATTTGATCTGCTGGAACGCTTACCCGACAGGACGTTTGAAACTGTCTTTGTGACTGCTTATGATCAGTATGCAAAGGACGCATTAAACCAGCATGCGGCCTATTACCTTATGAAGCCCATTAATATTGATGAGCTTATTAAGGCAGTGGCTTATGTAGAAGAGATTATTTCCAAGGAGGAGCTATTACACGATCAAATCTTATCGGCAACGGTAAAGAAGGTGGAAGGTAAGATAACAGTACCGCAATTAGATGGTTTTCAAGTACTTAATGTTTCAGAAATTCTATACTGTATTGCAGATGACAATTATACCGAGATTTATACCGGAGACAGAAAGATTGTAGCGAGCAAAACCTTGAAGTTTTTTGAAGAATCGCTAGGGGAGTACAGTTTCATCAGAATACACAAGTCGTCTCTGGTGAATATCAATGAGGTGGTTAAGTACAGAAAGGGCAAAGGGGGCAGTGTGATCATTTCAAATGGCAAAGAAATTATGGTGTCTGCTTCCAGGAAAAAGGAATTACTTTCGTATTTCCACTAGAAAGGTATTTTTTCGAATTTTAAAAATTAGAATTTCAGATGATCATCAAATCGGTAAAGGGAATATCCCCGAAAATGGGTAAAGATTGCTACATCGCCGAGAATGCGACCATAGTAGGCGATGTGGTTATGGGAGATGAGTGTAGTGTTTGGTTCAATGCGGTGGTACGTGGAGATGTGCACTACATCAGGATGGGGCAAAAGGTCAATGTTCAGGATGGGGCTGTGATTCATTGTACCTATCAAAAATCCCCGACGAATATTGGAAATAACGTTTCCATAGGTCACAACGCTATTGTTCATGGATGTACCATAGAGGACGATGTGCTCATTGGGATGGGGAGTATAATCATGGATGATTGTGTAGTGGGAAGTAACAGTATCATCGCAGCAGGAGCGGTACTCACCAAGGGTACTCAGGTGCCTCCCGGCAGCGTCTATGCTGGAGTGCCGGCCAGGAAGATCAAAGAAGTAGACCAGGAACTGAGTGAGGGTGAAATAAGAAGAATCGCAAATTCCTATGTAAAATACTCGAGCTGGTTTAAAGAGTCTGAATAGGATCTCAGCGAAATGTTTATTTTTGAAATCTAAAACAAAATTGAGGATGAAAGCATATGTATTTCCCGGACAAGGAGCACAATTTAGTGGTATGGGTCTCGACCTTTATGAGAAGTATCCGGTAGCACAAGAATTATTTGAAAATGCCAATGATATTTTGGGATTTGCTATTACGGACGTCATGTTTGAGGGGACGGCTGATGCTTTAAAGGAAACCAAGGTAACACAACCCGCAATATTCTTGCATTCGGTGATCCTCAGCAAGGTTTTAGGGGACAATTTCAGTCCCGAAATGGTGGCAGGTCATTCTTTAGGTGAATTTTCTGCCCTTGTAGCCAATGGAGCTTTAAAGTTTGAAGATGCACTAAGTCTGGTCTCCAAAAGGGCTTTAGCCATGCAAAAAGCCTGTGAAAAAGCACCGAGCACTATGGCTGCAGTTTTAGGGCTGGAGGATGCTGTGGTGGAAAAAATATGTTCTTCTGTTGAAGGAGTCGTCGTTGCGGCTAACTACAACTGCCCAGGGCAGTTGGTGATTTCAGGTGAAATTAAGGCGGTTGAACAAGCGTGTGAGCGATTAAAAGATGCAGGTGCGAGAAGAGCGCTGATGCTTCCGGTGGGAGGCGCATTTCACTCCCCAATGATGGAGCCGGCTCGCGAAGAATTAGCAGCTGCCATAGAGAATACTACCTTCTCGGAACCGAGCTGCCCGATCTACCAAAATGTTAGTGCAAATGCGGTAACTAATGCCGCAAATATCCAAAAGAACTTGATGGCTCAGCTTACGGCACCCGTAAGATGGACACAGAGTGTACAGCAAATGGTCAGCGATGGCGCTACTGAATTTATAGAGGTAGGTCCAGGAAAGGTATTACAGGGCTTGGTAAAAAAAATCGATCCAAACGTTTCAGCCTCTTCAGCAGAACTTCCAGAGGTGTAATTCTCGT
>JABDQM010000206.1 GCA_013042315.1 Flavobacteriaceae bacterium
TTTAATCAAGGCTAATGGCTGGTATTTATTTTCATATTCCATTTTGTAAGCAGGCCTGCCATTATTGTGATTTTCACTTTTCCACCACGCTAAAAAAGAAGGATGAGATGCTCTGTGCACTGCAAAAAGAAACAGTATTGCGGAAAGAGGTGTACAAGGGCGAGGCTTTGTCGACCATATATTTCGGAGGAGGAACACCCTCTGTTCTAAGTACGGAAGAGATCGATATGCTTATCCAAACCGTTATGGATCATTATTCGGTTGAAGAGGATGCAGAAATTACGCTTGAAGCCAATCCGGATGATTTAACCCCCGAAAAGTTATTGGCCTTGTCAAAATCTAGAGTAAACCGATTGAGCATCGGGGTACAATCCTTTTTTGAAGAAGACCTCAAGTTTATGAATCGGGCACACAACGCAAAGCAAGCAATTGATTCTATTAGCAGAGCGACGAAATTATTCGATAATATCTCCATCGACCTCATCTATGGTATTCCTGATTCCGGAAGCGAGCGGTGGAAGCAAAATCTCGAGACAGCACTCTCCTTTAATATCCCTCATATTTCCAGTTATGCCCTAACGGTTGAACCCGGTACTGCCCTGCAGAGGTTTATCGCAAAAGGTATAGTACCTGATGTTGATGACGAGATGGCTGAAGAACAATTTCAAGAGTTGATCTCGACTCTGGAAAAAGCTGGTTTTGTCCACTATGAATTTTCCAACTTCGGAAAACCCGGGTATTTTTCAAGGAACAATCTCGCCTATTGGCAGGGGGAGACCTATCTGGGGATTGGCCCATCAGCACATTCTTTTAACGGAAAACAAAGGTCCTGGAATATTTCAAACAATCCTTTGTACATCAAAGCCTTGAATGAATCCAACTTACCTGAAGAGATAGAAACGCTTACTCAGCGAGATCGGTATAACGAATACATTATGACCGGGTTGCGCACGATGTGGGGCGTCTCCCTGCAGAAGGTGAAGGACGAATTCGGCTCACATTTTGAAGAGTATTTGCTAAAGCAAGCCGAGACCCACCTGGCAGACCGTTATCTCTTTTTGGATGGTGATACCTTGTTGGTGACCAGGCAAGGAAAGTTCCTCAGTGATGGTCTGGCTGCCAATTTATTTATGCTACCTTTAGAAAAGAAGAACTAAGTTTTGTATTATACCCTGATATGATAGCTTCTTTTAAACTCAGCAACAAATCTTTTAAGGCAGATCTCTCCAAACCTCTGGATATCTCAATTCCACTTCGCCATGGGAAGAAAAACGTTTCGGCCTGGTACGTAGACCCTCCTCGAATTGAACCTCACAGGGAAGGAGATTTTGTGGGTAGTGTAGACCAGGGAGCCAGTATCAATTTTAATGACATTTACTTTAATCCACATGCCCATGGCACGCATACCGAATGTCTGGGGCATATCACAGAGCAGCGGCACTCCATTAATCAGAAGTTAGATCGATATATTTTTCAGGCCCGACTCATTACCATTGCTCCTGAAAAGGTAGGGGACGACCTTGTCATTTCCAGGAAACAACTGCAGAAAAACTTAAATGGGGAGGTTCCTGAAGCCCTGGTTATACGAACCCTGCCCAATACCAGGGATAAGGTTTCTCGTCAATACTCCCATACCAATCCTCCGTACTTTACTGAAGAAGCTATTTTATTTTTGGTGAATAAAGGAATTATGCATCTTCTGGTGGACCTTCCTTCGATTGACAAGGAAAAGGACGAAGGGGAATTGTTGGGCCATCGGGCATTTTGGGGCTTAGGCCAAAAACTCAGACCCGGGGCTACCATTACCGAATTTATATATGTCTCGCACAAGATCAAGGACGGCCCCTATTTACTCGACCTTCAAATGGCCCCTTTTGAGAACGATGCCAGTCCCAGCAGGCCGGTGCTTTATCAAATATTCTAGCTGTATCTTATGTGTATTCCATTCCTTACCTTTAACTCTCTTATACAATTGAATCAATTATGGATGGCATTTTAGAAGTTGTACTCGGCCTGATTCTGGGTGCGATTATGATGTATTGGATTTACTCAATGTTCAGGCGTAAAAGGAGCAGAGAGACTACCGAACATCAATCCACTGTACTCCTTGATAGGATTAAAAGCGTTTGTAAACTGATATCCGTAGAGGGCGATTTTGCAGAGATCTACAAATACGAAAATACAAGGGAGCGATTTTTAAGCCTGGTAAGTAGTAAAAAGAAAGCTTTGATCGTCATTAATGCCAAGGCCCACATCGGCTATGATCTGAAGCAGATCATTCTCAAGGCTGATACCCCGAATAAAAAGATCACCCTGGAAAATTTTCCTGAACCCCAGATCCTTTCTATCGAGCCCAAACTGGAATTTTACGACATAAAGAACGGGTTATTTAACGCATTTAAACCCAACGACCTCACAGCTCTAAATCAAGAGGCAGTGCAGCATATAAGGGAGAAGATCCCGCAGAGCGGACTGATGGATACAGCAAGGCGAGAAGCCCTGGAAGCCATTTTATTGATCAGCAAATTGGTGGAAACCATTGGCTGGAAGCTCGATTACTCGGCTTTGGAACTGGAGGAAAATGAACGCAAAGCCCTCGAAAGTGGGGATCAAAACTCCATAATATGAGAAGAATAGTATTTCTAGTATTTGCTTCATTAATAGTTCTCTCCTGTAAGGGCCAAAGCGAATCAAATGACAATTTTGATCCCGCATTTGTGCATTCGGTATACATATGGCTAAAAAATCCCGAGAGTGATCAGGACCGCGCTGCATTTGAGGCCTCCATGGAAACCTTTATGAAGAATTCGCTTTACGCCAAGACTAAATTTCTGGGGACTCCACCTAAGGCCAGCCGGGAAATTGTCGATGATTCCTTCACTTATAATTTAATCGTGACTTTTGCCTCAGCTGAGGATCAGGACAAGTATCAGAAGGAAGAGGCACATCTCAAGTTTATTGAAGAATCGGAACATCTGTGGAACAAGGTTCTGATCTATGATGCCAAAGGGCTCAAAGAAGATTAACACAGAGAATAAAGGGATGAATGTTGAGGAATTAAGAGCTTATTGTTTGGCCAAAAAGGGGGTCACAGAGGGATTTCCTTTTGATGAGGTAACACTGGTTTTTAAAGTAATGGGCAAGATGTTTGCCTTGGTTCCCTTAGAACGGATACCTTCTCAGGTAAACCTCAAATGCGATCCCGAAAGAGCCCTGGAATTACGTGAACAATACGACGGCCTGGTCACCCCGGCCTTTCACATGAGTAAAACCCATTGGAATACCCTGTATTTTGAACGACTACCTGCAACACTAATTGCGAGTCTTACTGATCACTCCTATGAGTTGGTCATTGCCAAGTTTACCAAAAAATTAAGGTCGGACTACGACTCCCTTTAAGCTATAATCCTTTTACCTGTAATTCGTGAAAAGCATCTGCCTGAAGTCTCAGCAGCTCCTCGGCTTTTTGTTTTTTATGGGCGTAAACCCTTTCTTCTTCTCGTATTTCCCCGTAGATTTTCTCATTCAGAACGGCGTCTGTTGCCATAATATGCTGCCTCTGCGATACTTTCTGAGTCACCCAGGCTTCAACCGTGCTTTCTTCTTCCTCAAGTTTAAAATCGTACGGCCCTTTTGGAGCCAGAAGTTTCACCACAATAGGAGCAGTTTCAATAGCGAGGAACAAAAGGAAGATAAAAAAGGAAGGAAACCAGGCTAGCTCACCCAGGGCATTGATCCTCGCCATGAGTCCGTCGAACCCATCAATAATAGGCTGAGAATTAACCACGGCCGCTTCGTATTCTGTATTTAGTTTGCTGATCTGGCCTTCTATAGCGGCGATTCTTTCGGCATTATCTGTTTTAAGCTCCCGAAGTTCCAATAGGGCAGCGTCGTGCTTCTCTCTTTTCTCCTTATACACCGGACCTTTTCCAAGCAGCATTGTGCCTGCTCTTCCTTCAGCTTCGGAAATATAGGTATCGTATAAGGCATTGGTCTCAGCTTCCTTAGTAGCAACTTCCTCTTTGAGCAGAACAATATCCTGTTCCATATCGGCGACAAGCGGACTGTATTGCTGAGCTATTTGCTCTTTGTTTGCCAGGGTAAGTTCATTTTTTTGTTCTAGTAAGACCTGGTCGATTTCTTTTTCAAAAATCTTCATCTCCAGAGGTTTGGAAATGACTACTGCGATAATAACAGCCAGCAGTAATCTAGGAGTTGCCTGGAGAAATTCACTTTTAAAACTGTTCCTTTTTTTAATTGTTGAAACGATAAAGCGATCCAGGTTGAAGATCAACAGTCCCCAGACCAAGCCAAATCCAAGTGCTGTGTAGACATTGTCAAAAACCGTGTAAAGGGCATATCCGGCGGCCAGAAAAGCCATGACTGCAGTAAAAAATACGGTAGCGCCGATCCCGGCGTATTTGTTGCGTTCGCCTGGCGAACAAGTTTCAAGAATAGAGGCATCCGCCCCCGAGCAGAGGATAAAAAATCGTTGTATCATAACAGTGTTCTCAATTGATTGATAGACTATTAGAACGCAACCCTTATTGTTTTGTTACATAAAAAGAATGATAATTTTGAAAAAGCTCAATTATTTTGACATCTCTGTAAAATACTGATAGAAATAAGGAATAGTTTCGATCCCTTTGAGGTAGTTTTCAACCCCGAAATGTTCGTTGGGTGAATGGATGGCATCGCTGTCTAAACCAAAGCCCATAAGAATAGTTTTACTTTCGAGTTCCTCTTCAAATAAGGCCACGATAGGTATACTTCCGCCGCTTCTTTGAGGGATGGTTTTTTTGCCAAATGTCTTTTCATAAGCTTTCTCAGCTGCACGGTAACCGACAAAATCGATGGGTGTAACATAGCCTTGTCCACCGTGGTGGGGAGTCACTTTTACCGTCACCCCTTTAGGAGCGATATTTTTAAAATGTGCTGAAAAAAGTGTGGTGATTTCTTTCCAATCCTGGTGGGGCACCAATCGCATGGAAATTTTCGCATAGGCTTTACTGGCAATGACGGTCTTGGCACCTTCGCCGGTGTATCCTCCCCAGATTCCGTTGACATCAAGGGTTGGCCTGATAGAATTACGTTCATTGGTGGTATAGCCTTTTTCACCGTAAACAGATTGGATTCCAATTTCGTCCTGATAGGCTTTTAGATCGAAAGGGGCCTCGGCCATGGCCGCGCGTTCTTCCTTAGTGAGCTCTTCCACCTTGTCGTAAAAGCCAGGGATGGTAATGTGGTTGTTTTCGTCGTGCAGGGATGCAATCATCTTGGCTAGTACATTAATTGGGTTAGCAACCGCGCCCCCGTACAAACCGGAGTGCAGGTCCCGGTTAGGTCCGGTTACTTCTACCTCAACATAACTCAATCCCCTTAGTCCGGTAGTAATCGAAGGAACATCTTTAGCGATCATGCCGGTGTCTGAAATAAGGATGATGTCGTTCGCCAGTTTTTTCCTGTTATCTTTTACAAAAGTGACCAGGCTGTTGCTGCCCACTTCCTCTTCTCCCTCAATCATAAACTTGACGTTGCAGGGCAGGGAATTGTTCTGAACCATATACTCCAGTGCCTTTACATGCATATACATCTGGCCTTTGTCGTCACTAGCTCCCCTTGCATAAATAGCACCTTCAGGATGCAGGGAGGTCTTTTTTATCACAGGCTCAAAGGGAGGGGAAGTCCACAGGTTCAGGGGGTCCGGAGGTTGAACATCATAATGGCCATACACCAGCACGGTGGGAAGGGATGGGTCTACCATCCTCTCTCCATAGACGATGGGATATCCCTCTGTCTCGCAGATTTCAGTATGTGTACAACCTGCGTTTTGCAAAGCGTTTTGCACGGTTTCAGCCATATGAATTACGTCGTGGGAAAAAGCTGAATCTGCACTGATGGAAGGAATTTTTAATATTTCTATGAGTTCGTTTAGGATACGTTCTTTGTTATTTTCAATATAGGCTTTGGGCTCTGTCATCGATTCATTTTTGATAGGCTTTAAAAATACGAAATCCGCAGGTATTTTTTTGGAGATGAATCATTTTAAAATTGAAAAATTGAATTATATTTGCAGCCCTGTTAGAAACAGGAAATGCAGGCGTGGTGGTCCCGATAGCTATCGGGAGGTAGCAAACTAGACTCAGGATCTAGCGCCTTAAGGTTATTTATTGATGCAGGCGTGGTGGAATTGGTAGACACGCTAGACTTAGGATTTAACCAA
>JABDQM010000210.1 GCA_013042315.1 Flavobacteriaceae bacterium
TGAGGGAACACGTAGATTCCTTGATTATTATCAACAACAACAAACTCCGGGAAGTATACGGTAACCTGGGCTTTAAAGCGGGCTTCTCTAAGGCAGATGAGGTTTTGGCCACGGCTGCCAGGGGCATTGCAGAAGTAATTACCCACCACTATACACAGAATATAGATTTACGGGACGCCAAAACAGTCCTCTCCAACAGTGGTACCGCGATAATGGGTTCATCTATGGCTTCAGGTTCGGCAAGGGCTCAGGAGGCTATTATGAAAGCACTGGATTCGCCATTGCTCAATGACAACAAGATCAATGGGGCTAAAAATGTACTGTTGTTGATTGTATCAGGAACGAAAGAAATAACCATTGATGAGATCGGTGAGATCAATGATCACATTCAGATAGAGGCAGGACACGGGGCTAATATCATTATGGGTGTAGGTGAGGACGAAACCCTTGGAGATGCTATTGCCGTTACCGTTATCGCAACGGGTTTTAATGTAGATCAGCAGGATGAAATTGTCAATACCGAATCCAAAAAAATCATTCATACCCTGGAAGAGGACCAAAAGGCTGAACAGCAATTGATGGAATCTGAGGAAGTGGTTCACGAACTGGTTATGGAAGAAGAAGAAACGGAACCCATAGTAAAGCACGTTTTGGAGGTAGAGGAGGAGATGGACTTAATTCCCACCACCAATTTTATCCGGAATTTCAATGTCTTTTACGATGAAGTGGTCGCCGAGAATGTAGATGAAGATCATTTTGTGATCATCGATTCAAAAGAAGCTGTTTTTGATATCGAAGTGGTAGATCCGATAACAGTATCTTCAATAGATAAGAACAAGGAGCAGATTGCTATGAGTTTTGATATGCCCCTTTCTAAGCAAGAGGATGCAGAGGAAATAGAGGAGGATAAGGAACACGTAATCACTTTCACTCTTGACGAAGAAATCAGCGATATGGACGTCAACGAACATATCGAGGTCATTCCCGTGCTTGAATACAATAAAGAAGGAGAAAAGCGCTACAGTCTTGATGATTATATGGAACTGGAATCCAAGTTGACAGGAGCGCGTTCTAAGGCTGAAGATTTTGACCCTAAGATCGTTGAGGACGAACTGGTTTTTGAGCATAAAACAGTAAGCGCCTTTGAAAAATCCAATCAGAAGTCAAGTCCGGAGGAAATAGATCCCATGTCTTCACCTATAGAAGAGCTTTTAAAGGCAAGGGCAGATGAGCGCAGAAAAAAGCTGAAGGACTTTAATTACAAGTTTAAAAATAGCCTGGGTCATATCGAGGAAATTGAAAAAGAACCCGCCTATAAAAGGCAGGGCGTAAACTTAAGTGATAACCCTAAAGAGGGCAAGGTCTCCAGGACAACTCTGGGGGAGGACAGCAATGATGAAATACAATTGCGTTCCAACAATTCCTTCTTACACGATAATGTAGATTAGTTAATTTGTTTGGTTGATTCAACCCTTCTACAACCCGGAATGATTCCCTTCATTTCGGGTTTATTTTTTAACTTCGCAGGGCAAAAAAAAATAGGATTATGAGCTTACAGGATAAGGTAATGCAGGAAATGAAAACGGCAATGAAAGCTAAGGATTCGGTTGCTCTGGAATCGCTCCGAGCAATCAAATCGGCGTTGTTGTTAGCACAAACAGACAAAGGAGGGGGGAAAGGACTTACGGAAGAGGAGGAAATTAAAATGGTTCAGCGACTTGTAAAGCAGCGAAAAGACAGTGCGGCTATCTTCAATGAGCAAGGTCGGCAGGATCTCGCTGAGGCAGAAATGTCGCAGGTTGCCGTGATCGAGAAATTTTTACCAGAACAACTGGATGAAGCAGAAATAGAAAAAGTGGTTGTAGCGACCATTGAGGAAATGGGGGCCAGTGGAATGAAAGACATGGGTCCGGTGATGGGGAAAGTTTCTAAAGAACTGGCCGGAAAGGCTGACGGGAAAACGATTTCAGGAATCGTTAGAAAGCATTTGAATTAAACGAAGACAGGTGGATACTACTGAGCTAAAGGCGTTGTTGAAATCTGCAATAACCAGAACAGAAAAGCGAATAGCTCAGTACCGGGATTTAAGCGGACCCGTATCACCTGATAATGCTATTGGAAGGGTGTCGAGGATGGATGCTATCAACAACAAAGGCGTTATGGAAGCGGCTC
>JABDQM010000214.1 GCA_013042315.1 Flavobacteriaceae bacterium
AAATACAAAACTCCGGAGAAAGCCGGCTTCCATCGCATCTACTGGAATATGGATGAAAAAGGCCCGGACCGCCCATCGAGGACGATTCGCAAAAGAAACAGGGAATCAGGCGGTGTTGACGTAAAGCCCGGAATGTATCGTGTTGTAGTTTCCTTAGGTGAAGAACAAGATGAAACCATGATTACTGTGGCTTCGGATCCCCGACTTGATGTATCGACCTCAGCCATTGAAGAGATTTACTCTGCGAGTAAAAAATTAGAAGGCTTTACGCAAACTGCCGCAGATGCTGTAGAGCAACTTGCACAAAGCAAAAAGATAGCCGTTAAATATCAAAAAGAACTCAAAGAACTCGACAAGGAAAAATTCAAAGATGCTATAAAAGCTTCAAAAGAGATCTCAAAAAAGATTGATAGCCTTATCGACACCTACGTTGGGAAGGTTGATAAACGGCAGGGGATTACCCGTAACCCCGAACTCACCGTCATGAGGAGGATAGGAACGGCATACCAATATGTTCGCTCCAGAAAAACGGGGATCACCCCTACCGAAACCAGGCTGATGGATTTTGCTGAAGCGGATCTGAAAGAAGCCCTGGAAAAGACAAATACCTTTTTTCAGGACGAGTGGAAGTCGTACCGAGAAACTATTGAACCGCTGAGTATCTCTATGTTTAAAGAAACCCCTGAGATAAGCCTGGACTAAAGTAAATGTTACCAGAAGAACCAAGATTTAATAACTGATAAAAACGTATTAGGATGAAAAAGATAGGACTACTGATATTCCTGGTCATTTTTTGGAATTGCAAGCAAAAAGAAGAGACAGATCTCGTTGCAGAAAATCTAAAAACCTACACTATTGAACAGATGATGGACAATGAAAATGTAGGGGGCGGTAGTTTCTCTCCAGACCTTTCAAAATTGTTGGTGACCAGTAATAGGTCCGGGATCTATAATTTGTACACGGTGCCTGTTGAGGGTGGGTCATTTCAAGCTGTGACTCAATCGGACAGTTCTTCCGTATTTTCGATTTCCTATTTCCCGGAGGATGAGAGAAAACTCTTCCGAATGGATAATAATGGGGATGAGATCTATCATATATTTCTAATGGAGGAAGACGGATCACACAGGGATCTCACTCCATACGAGGGAGCCAGGTCGTTGTTCTACCGCTGGGCCAAGGATGACAAGGGATTTTTCTTTGGTTCAAATAAGCGTGATAACCGGTATATCGACTTGTATAAAATGGATCTCGCTTCCCTTACTCCTGAGCTGGTATATCAGAATGATGAAGGCTATAATCTGGAAGCGATATCGAATAATGAAAAACACCTCGCCCTGAGCAAATCCATCAATACTAACGACAGTGATCTTTTCCTGTACCATCTGGAAACCGGAACACTCACCAAAATAAATGAAAACCAGAGCGCAAATAGTGCTCAGGATTTTACTTCAGACAGTTCCGGATTTCTATACACGACCGATGACGGAGGTGAATTTCCCTATTTGATGCAGTACAATATCACGGATGGTACAAGAGAGAGAATCATGGAGCGCGACTGGGACATTTCAGGGTCGTATTTTACGGAAACAGGGAAATACCGGGTAACTTATATCAACGAAGATGCTAAAAATACGATTGAGGTGGAGGAAGTAGAAACCGGCGAAATGATGCCCTTGCCGGATATGGAAAACATGGATATTACCAGTGTGGCCTTTTCAGATAATGACGGAATGATGCGGTTTTATGCCGGTGGCTCTCATACGCCTTCTAATCTGTATGTCTATAACATCGAAACAGAGGAACAGTGGAAGCTCACAGATGTATTGAATGATGAAATTCAACCACAGGACTTGGTGCAGGCAGAGGTGATAAGGTATCCATCCTTCGACGGTCTTGAGATCCCTGCGATCTACTACAAACCGCACCAGGCTTCAGAAAACAATAAAGTTCCGGCCCTGGTTTGGGTCCACGGCGGACCCGGAGGGCAGAGCAGGCAGAATTTTAATTCCTTTCTCCAATACCTCGTTAATCATGGCTACGCCGTATTAGCCGTAAATAACAGGGGTAGTAGTGGGTACGGAAAGACTTTTTATCAAATGGACGACCTCAACCACGGAGATAAAGATCTTAAAGACTGTGTAGAAGGCAAAAACTGGCTAGCTTCGCAGCCTGAAATTGACCCGGAGAAGATAGGTATTCTAGGTGGTTCATATGGGGGTTATATGACTATGGCAGCGCTAACCTATGCTCCGGAAGAGTTTGCCGTGGGTGTTAACCTCTTCGGCGTTACCAATTGGATTAGAACTCTGAGGAGTATTCCACCGTGGTGGGAATCCTTCAAAGATGCACTTTACAAGGAACTAGGGGATCCCAACAGTCAGGATTCATTGAGACTAAGGGCGATCTCGCCTCTTTTTCACACCGATAAAGTCACTAAACCGCTTATCG
>JABDQM010000215.1 GCA_013042315.1 Flavobacteriaceae bacterium
TGAGTATTCCCTTCAGCTTCTCTGATCGCTATCCGATCTTCGATATTTTTGGCAGCGCGATAACAGGCAGATTCCCCTGCATAAGTATTGATAGCCATTTGGGCGATCTTGGCTTTTATTGCCCCAAAATTGATAATAGGGGTTTTAAACTGAACGCGTTCATTGGCGTAATTTACAGCTTCGTTCAAGACCCTTCGCTGTGCTTCAAGGCAGGCGGCAGCTAATTTAATTCGTCCAACGTTCAGGGCGTTCATCGCAATTTTAAATCCATTGCCCCTTTCAGAAAGCATATTTTCAACAGGCACTTTTGTTTCGTTGAAGAACACCTGTCTTGTGGAGGATGAATGTATACCCAGCTTCTTCTCTTCCTCCCCCATGGAGATTCCGTTTTCAGGATCGTTTTCTACGATAAATCCGGTGATATTCTTGTCATCTTCTATTCTTGCAAAGACGATAAACAGGTTGCAAAATCCGGCATTGGATATCCACATCTTTTGACCGGTGATGCTGTAGTGTTTTCCGTCTTTAGACAGAACCGCTTTTGTCTTACCTGAATTGGCATCTGAACCAGCTCCGGGCTCTGTAAGGCAGTAAGCTCCAAACCATTCTCCGGTAGCTAGTTTAGGGACGTATTTTTGCTTTTGCTCTTCGGTACCGTACAAAGTGATGGGTAGCGTCCCAATTCCTGTGTGGGCCCCAAATGCAGTACTAAATGATCCTGTTGCCCCTGAGATATAATCGCATACGAGCATAGTAGAGACAAAGCCCATTCCCATTCCTCCGTAGGCTTCTGGGACAGCAATGCTCAATAGACCGAGCTCTCCTGCTTTTAGCATACATTCCTTTGTGAAAGCGTAATCTTTCTTCTCAAATCGCTCCCAATGGGCCCAAAGCTCGCGATCGACGAATTCTTTGGTACTTTCACGCATCATTCTTTGTTCCTCATTGAGGTCCTCCAGGGTGAAGACGTCTTCACATTTAGTTTCTTTGACAAGAAACTGCCCTCCTCTTAAAATATCTTTGTTTATAGTTTCGGTACTCATGGTCGTATAAATTTGAAGGTGATTAATTTAAAAATTCGAAAATGCCTGCTGCGCCCTGTCCGGTTCCTACGCACATGGTAACAAGGCCGTGTTTTCCTTTCATTTTTCGCTTGCGCATCTCGTCAAATAACTGAACCGATAACTTGGCACCGGTGCATCCCAGGGGATGACCTAAGGCGATAGCACCTCCGTTTACATTGACAATTTTCTGATTGAGATCTAGTTCCCTGATGACTGCCAGGGACTGTGAGGCAAAGGCTTCGTTTAATTCGATCAATTCGATGTCTGATTGCTTCATTCCCGCTTGTTTAAGCGCTTTTGGAATAGCTTTTACCGGTCCGATTCCCATGATTCTGGGTTCTACGCCGGCAGCAGCATAGTTGACCAATCTGGCGATCGGTTCCAAATTCAATTCCTTCACCATTTCTTCACTCATAACCAATACAAAAGCTGCACCATCGCTCATCTGTGAAGAATTTCCTGCGGTCACACTTCCTCCTGCCGCAAAAACGGGTCTCAGTTTGGCTAACACCTCTTTTGAGGTATCGGCCCTTGGACCTTCATCCTGCTTAACCGTATAAGATTTGCTTTCTTTTTTGCCTTTGGCATTAACAAAGGTGTGATCAACTTCAATCGGTACGATCTGATCGTCAAATTTCCCTTCCTTCTGGGCTTTAAGGGCCTTCATATGCGAATTATAGGCAAATTCGTCCTGATCTTCCCGGGATACTTTAAACTGCTCTGCAACGGCCTCAGCGGTTAAACCCATTCCCCAATAATAATCTTCGTTCCCTTCGCTGGCAACGGCATAATCAGGTGTTGGTTTGTATCCTCCCATGGGAATATAGCTCATACTTTCGGCTCCACCGGCAATGATACAGTCTGCCATTCCAGCCTGAATTTTCGCCGTTGCAATTCCGATGGTTTCCAATCCGGAGGCGCAATACCTGTTTACGGTGACTCCGGGTACATCTTCAATCTTCAATCCCATCAGTGAGATGAGTCGGGCCACGTTTAACCCCTGTTCGGCTTCCGGCATGGCGTTCCCTACGATGACATCGTCTATTCTTTTCTTGTCGAGCTGAGGTACTTCCTTCATCAAATATTCGATGGTCTCAGCAGCCAGTTCGTCGGGGCGTTTAAATCGGAATAAGCCTTTAGGAGCCTTTCCAACAGCAGTTCTATAAGCTTTTACTATGTATGCAGTTTTCATGATTAATTTCTTAGGGGTTTACCGGTTTTAAGCATATGTTGAATCCTTTCCAGGGTTTTTCTTTCGGTACAAAGCGATAAAAATGCTTCGCGCTCAATGTCGAGCAGGTATTGCTCACTCACGTAGCTGGTTTCCGATAGATCTCCTCCTGCCATCACATAGGCGAGTTTATTGGCAATTTTTTTATCGTGTTCAGAAATGTAATGTCCGGCCTCCATAGAGTCTGTTCCAACCAGGAACATACCCAGGGCCTGTTTTCCGAGGACTTTTACATCTTTCCTTCGAATAGGTTGAGTGTAGCCCGCTTCAGCCATTAATTTTGCATATGCTTTTGCTGTGGCAATCTGACGATCTTTATTGACTACTACGATGTCTTTTCCATGCTGTAGGATACCCAGGTCATAGGCCTCATAAGCTGATGTAGAAACTTTGGCCATTCCGATGGTTAAAAAATATTCCTGTAGTACGTTGAGTTCTACGTCATTTTTTCTAAAAATGTCCGAGGCCCTCAATGCCATTTCTTTAGATCCGCCACCTCCGGGGATAACTCCTACTCCGAATTCCACAAGACCGATATAGGTTTCGGCGGCAGCAACTACTTTATCTGCGTGGAGGGAAAGTTCACATCCGCCACCCAGGCACATGCCGTGAGGTGCGGAAATGGTGGGAATGGATGAGTACCTCATGCGCATCATGGTATCCTGAAACAATTTAACGGCCATATTGAGCTCTTCGTATTCCTGTTCAACGGCCATCATGAAAATCATTCCGATGTTGGCACCTACTGAAAAGTTCGCAGCCTGATTTCCAACGACCAGACCTTGAAAGTCTTTTTCGGCAAGGTCGATTCCTTTGTTGATGCCCGCCAGGACATCCCCTCCGATCGTATTCATTTTGGACTGAAACTCAATATTGAGTATTCCGTCTCCGAGGTCTTCGATAACTACACCGCTATTTTTAAAGACTTCCTTGGTCTTCCGGATATTATCCAAGATGATAAAAGCATCCTGTCCCGGTACTTTCACCATGGATTTTTTCTGAATATCGTAGAAATAGGTCGCCCCGTCATTGACTTCGTAAAACGACTTCACCCCGGCTGCTTTCATTTCTTCAATCCAGGCAGCGGGTTTCTGGCCTTCAGCTGCAATGAGCTCCAGTCCTTTGTCTAAACCGATGGCATCCCATATTTGGAAAGGGCCGTGTTCCCAGCCAAAACCGGCTTTCATGGCATCGTCGATCTTGTAGAGTTCATCTGTAATTTCAGGAATTCTGTGGGTGACATAGGCGAAAAGCACCCCAAAACTCTTTCTGTAGAAATCTCCGGCCTTGTCTTTTCCGCCGATCAGGATCTCGAAGCGATCGATTACCTTGTCTACCGTCTTGGTAAGTTCCAGAGTGGCGAATTTCGCACTCTTTTTGGAACGATATTCCATAGTATTGAGATCGAGGGTTAAGATCTCACTCCCTCCTTTAGCATCTTTCTGTTTCTTGTAAAATCCCTGGCCTGATTTACTTCCGTACCATTTGTTCTTCGCCATGGTCTCGATGAATTCCGGTAGCTTAAAGAGCTCATGTCTTTCGTCTTTAGGACAATTTTCGTGAATTCCGTTTGCTACATGGACCAAAGTGTCGAGTCCGACTACGTCTACGGTGCGGAAGGTGGCCGACTTTGGTCTGCCTATTACGGGTCCTGTAAGCTTGTCTACTTCCTCAACGGTAAGATCTAATTCTTTAACGGCATGAAAAAGACTCATAATGCTGAAAATCCCGATTCGGTTCCCAATGAACGCAGGGGTGTCTTTAGCAACAACAGAGGTTTTTCCCAAGAATTTCTCCCCGTAACCATTCAGAAATTCAAGAACCTCAGGTTTGGTTTTTGGCCCTGGAATAATCTCGAAGAGTTTCAGGTAGCGCGCTGGATTAAAAAAGTGGGTGCCACAGAAATGGTGTTGAAAATCCTCAGACCTGCCTTCACTCATAAACTGTATGGGAATTCCGGAAGTGTTTGAGGTGATAAGTGTACCGGGTGTTCTGTGCTTTTCAAGATTTTCGAATACCTGCTTTTTGATATCTAAACGCTCAACGACAACCTCAATGATCCAGTCAACACCAGCGACGCCGGCGATATCGTCCTCAAGGTTACCTGTAGTAATGCGCTTGGAGAAATCCTGGTGATAAATAGGGGAGGGCTTCGATTTTAAGGCCGTAGTCAGCGACTCATTAACCAGTCGGTTCCTTACTGCAGTATCTTTTAAGGTGAGTCCTTTGGCCTTTTCTTTGTCTGTCAGTTCTCGCGGGACAATATCCAGTAACAAGACTTCAACACCGATATTGGCAAAATGACAGGCAATACCACTGCCCATAATTCCGGATCCGATAACTGCTACTTTTTTAATATGCTTGTTCATTGATTAGGTTTGAGTTATTTCATTCTGGTTTCACTATTGTATATTTTCTTTTCAGCAACGACGTGATTGATAGTATCCATCACTTTAAAAAAACTGTTGAGTTGTTCCTGAGACAGATATTCTTTCACTACTTCATTAAACTTTAAAACAACGTCCTTTGAATCCTTGCGTTTTTCCAGACCAAAGGGAGTAAGGTAAATAAGTACGCCTCTTCCATCATCGGGATTCGGTTTGCGTTCTATCAGCCCTTTCTCTTCCATGCTTTTGAGGATTCGCGACAAACTGGTTGCTTCCATACCCATCTTTGGCCCCAGAGAGGTTGAGGGTGTTCCCTTTTTTGGATCGATACTTAGAAGCGTGAATCCAACAGCCATGGTGGAACCAAATTTCTTAGCCTCTTCATTGTACATTCTCGCTACGGATTGCCAAGTGGCGCGCAGGGCGTAATCAATCGTTATCTCTTGCATAGGTCGTCTAAACCCTTCAAAGATATAAAAAATTTATTATGCATGCATAATAAATACGTTAAATAATTGGAAACCAATAGTTGTAGATTCGACGTAAAAGAGCGAAGGAATTACAGCTCTTTTTTATCATATCTACAAGCCGGACTGGTGCTTTCTGTGGGATTTACGAATCCGGATGGCCGTAAATGTCGTTGTAGAGATTGAGGTATCTGGCCTTGACAATCTTGCGTTTCAATTTCATAGTAGGGGTAAGATGGCCTCCTTCAACCGTCCAGATTTCCGGAGTTAGTCTAAAGGACTTTACTTTCTCCCACTTGGCAAACTGTTCATTAGCATGATCTACCTCTTTCTGAATTCTCTCTTGTATTTCTATGTCATTCACGAAGTCTTCGTGACTTTTGAGATCTTTGTTGTGTCTCTTGACCCATTCCGCGAGAAATTCGAAATTGGGCTGTATTAAGGCGGCGGGCATTTTTTCTCCTTCACCAACTACCATTACCTGTTCGATGAACCTACTTTGTTTTAGTCGGTTTTCCAAAAGCTGCGGGGCCACGTATTTCCCGCCGGAGGTTTTAAACATCTCTTTTTTCCGATCGGTGATCTTTAAAAATCCATCCTGGTCAATTTCCCCGATATCTCCCGTATGGAAATAACCATCGATCAATACCTCCTTTGACTTTTCAGGATCTTTGTAGTACCCCATCATTACATTAGGTCCCTTACAGAGAATTTCGCCATCGGATGCTATTTTGACCTCCACATCGTCAATGATCCGACCTACGGAACCAATCTTCCAGCCTCTATTTTGTTGATCACTAACAGAGATTACCGGCGAAGTTTCTGTTAGGCCATAACCTTCCATCACCGGAATGCCTGCTGCTCCAAATATCCTGCTCAATCTGGGTTGTAGTGCCGCACTTCCAGATACCATCGTTTCCAAATTTCCACCCAGGCCTTCTTGCCACTTGCTGAAAATGAGTTTTCTGGCGAGTGATAATTTTTTTTCATACCACCAACCGTTAGCGCCATAAGGTTCGAACTTTAAGCCGAGGCTAACAGCCCAGAAGAATAGCTTTTTCTTTATCCCGGTTAAATCGGCTCCTTTTGCGATGATCTTGTCGTAGACTTTTTCTAACAATCTCGGTACCACTGTCATTACGTTGGGCTTTACCTCCTTTAGATTGTCACTTATTTTATCCAATCCCTCAGCAAAATACACTGTGATCCCGCAATATTGGTATAGGTATAAGATCATCCTTTCAAAAATATGACAGACAGGAAGGAAACTCAGTGAAGTGGCTCCCTGATTAAAAGGTACACGTGGTTTGCTGGCAAGTACATTGGATACAATATTATTATGTGATAGCATCACACCCTTTGGCCTTCCCGTTGTGCCTGAAGTGTAAATAAGGGTAGCAAGGTCTTCAGGTTTAACCCGGGCCTTGCGTTTTTCCACCTCTTCCTGTAGCTCAGTATCTTCTCCCAGTGTGAGTAATTCGGTCCAGTGTTTACATTCCTTTATTTCGTCAAAGGAGTATACTTCCTTTAAGGCCGGTACCTCATTTTTAATACTATTGACCTTCTCGAGTACTTCTGTACAGGAAATAAAACAATGAGTGGCTCCGGAGTGATTGAGGATATAGGCGTAATCCTCTTCTGATATGGTCGGATAAATAGGGACATTCTGTGCCCCGAGCTGTAGAACTGCTATGTCGAGTATATTCCACTCCGAGCGATTTGTCATTGAAATGACCGCAATCTTATCATTGGCTTTAACTCCTAGTGAAATCAAAGCCCTGCTCAGAGCGTTGGCTTTGGAGATGTACTCGTCAGTAGAAATCGCTATCCATTCTCCTTT
>JABDQM010000229.1 GCA_013042315.1 Flavobacteriaceae bacterium
CATGTTTACTGATTCAATTAGTGCCGGCCCCACTCCGTGATTGAGTAATCGGATGGCATAATTGGATTCTGAGGCATTATTTGAGGTGGAGACCTGCAGATACGGAAGAATAGAGAGATGGTTCTGCTTGCTCATGAGGTTGGTCTGATAAATAAAAATGATCAGCGTAATAAAGCTGATGCTCATAGCAGAAATACCTAAGATCTTTTCCAGATTCCACTTAAACTCAAATTTTCCCATGCTGTGAAGTTTAGCAACTCAAAATAAAAGTATAAAAAAGCCAAGGGAATTAAAACCGGAATTGAAATCCGGTCATCCACCAAGGAGAAACCTGCTGTTCATAGATGCTACTTTGCGTAATGAACCTTGTATCTCCAAAAGCTCACAGCTCCTAATGCCATTACGCCTATCACTGTGTACCAAATAAAGGAAGGGGTGATCACCTGGGCACCGCTGGCATAACTGTGTAATCCCACCAGATAGAAATTTACGCCGAAATACGTCATCATAATACTGGCAAAAGCGAGTATACTCAAGAAATTAAACAACCATTTCCCTCTCAAACCCGGTACTAATCGGGTATGGATTACAAAAGCATAGACCAGGATGGAGATCAGGGCCCAGGTTTCCTTTGGATCCCAGCCCCAATACCGGCCCCAGCTCTCGTTTGCCCATTGGCCACCGAGAAAATTACCGATGGTAAGCATGATTAAGCCCACGGTAAGGGTGAGTTCATTGATGATGGTGAGTTCTTTCAGGGTGTGATCCATTCGGGCCTTATTCTTCTTATTTGTGAGGACAATAAGTAGCAAAGAGACCACTCCGAGGATCATCCCTACCGTAAGAGGTCCGTAACTCCCTACAATTACAGCAACATGAATCATTAGCCAGTAACTATCGAGCACAGGCACCAGATTGGCAATTGCGGGGTCTACCCAACTCTGGTGAGCGATCCAGAGCAACATAGAGGTGACAAAAGTGGAGGCTGCAATGGTCATATCGCTCTTTCTTCCCAAGGAAAGGCCCATAGCCAACGTAGCCCAGGAAACGTACAAGATACTCTCATAGGCGTCACTCCAGGGGGCGTGACCCGAAATATACCACCTCATAACTAGTCCGGCCGAATGCCAAATAAAAAATAGAATAATGACCCCTTTAAAGAAATAGGTGGCAATTCTCCAAATTTCGCGGTCTTTAAAGATTCGAACAACCAGAACAAAGAACATAAGGATCCCGACAAGGGCATAGTACTTGTAAAGGCGGTTAAAAATATCCAATTTGTTATAGATCACCTCAGCTTCCACCCGGTTTTGGGAAGGTAGTATTTCCGAGCCGTGGTTCTTTTGGTTCTGTTGAAAAGCAGCCAATATTTTATCCGTTTCGGCATACTCACCACTCTGTTTTGCTTCCCGGAGGGAGATCAGATAATACGGAACAGCATTCTGAATAAAATTAGCATAGAGCGAATCTCCGATCTGATACTTCCCGCTGCGATATTCCATAGAGGAGATCCATTTGTTGTTCTCGTCATTGAGTAGCGGAAAAATTTTCAGAATTTCTCCACTTAGTGCCCGATCCAGCAAACTCAACCTGAAATAGGCATCCTTAAAGTCCTGCTGGAACTTATTTGGCGTATTGGTGGCAAATGCCTCCTGGAGATATGGAGCCAATTTATTCCGCCCCTGAGCGTCGAAAAAATCAGTCGCTTTTATAAATTTCTGTCCTTGGGGCACCCCAATGATCTTGCGAATACTGTCATTCTGGGCTTTTTTATCCAGGGCGATAAAATCGGTATTGTACCAGAGTGCAGGATTGAGCATCATGGAGAGGAAGACCTGATCAGCATTCATGTCCTTGTAAGAATCCTTAAGGCTTAGTTTCCGAAGTAATTCCGAAGCAAAGGTATTTATCGGCTTCATCCGTCCTCCCTCATCCTGAATAATGAGTTTCCCAAATTTTGCCGCGTGCTCTTCAGAAATTATAGTACTCGTCAACAACGAATCGAGCTGTACCTCGGTGGGACCTGAATTGTGTATATGATCATCAGCCTGTGGTGCTTCCTGCGCAAAGAGTGGTGCGCCAAAGGTCAATACCACTATCGTAGTGATGGCTGCTTTTTTCTTCCTTAGTTTTTCAAGGGAGTTGGCAAGATCCTTAAATCTGGTTTTCCCAAAGAACATAATCCCCAGAAGACCGAGATAGAGCAGAAAATAGCCTACATAAGTGATCCAGGTCCCCAGTCTGTCGTGATTTACAGAGAGTACTGTTCCTTTTTCATCCGGATCAAAACTCGCCTGAAAAAATCGATATCCTTCATGATCCAGCACGTGATTCATGTAAATATCATAGTCGAAAGGTCTTTCATCCTCCACGGTGATCTTACTCATAAAGGAAGCATAGGCTTTTTCGGTACCGGGATATTTTTCAGCAATAAAATCGTTGAGCTTTATGCTAAAAGGCAACTCATATACCTTCGAGCCATACCCAAGGGTAAAATCGAGGCCGCCAAGCGTGAATTTATCCATATAGTTACTGCTGCCTTTACCTCCTAGTACTTCTTTTCTAACGGTCTGGCCGTTAGTGCTAATGTCAAGGATTAAGGCGTCCTGGGCATTCTGACTATCCTCATCTTCCGGAATCGCCACGACCCCATAGGTGCCCTTAATCACAGGTTCGGGAATAACAAATTGCATCGACCCAATGGAATACAGAGATCTCAGCTGTAAGGTCTGCAGACTGTCAACAGCGAGATCGCCCTGTAATTGATCAGCCATGCGCATAAAACTTCCTTCAAAGGGCGACTTTATCTGATATTCTTCCCCGTCGGTAAAAATATTGATGGCGCCATCGGTCTCCTTGTTGAGTGAGAACAACACATTGTGGACATTGGCGATTTCTCCTTCGGCCAGATAGTGCTCGTGTCTGTTTCCGTCACCGGCTTCGACAATCTTTAAGAAATTTGATCCGTTTTCATCACGGATAAGGTCTCTCTTAGCCCCCTGTATAAATCCGGCATACCTTATCTCAAAATCCTGCCCGTTAAAATCTTCCTTCCATGGCAAGCTTGCCTGTAATGCTTCAGGAGTAACAATGAGATTGTCCTGAAGTGGTTTGCGCCTGAGTTCGCCGTCCATTTCGCCGTCTACCAGCACGGTGAGGTAGGTTTTATCCGAATAAAAAACATTTTCGGTATTACCTTCCCGGATGGGCATCATCCCTTCGTATCCGATATACCGGGTTACCCCTGCCCCAACGATGATCAGGATCCAGGAAAGGTGCAAGGTCAAAACCGGCCATTTCTTCCATTGAAGAAGTCGGTATCTGAACATATTCCCTAAGAAATTGATCACAAAAAATATCATGATCACCTCAAACCAGGTCGCATTGTAAATCCAGATTTTAGCTGTTTCAGTGCTATACATGCTCTCTACAAAGGTGCCGATAGCCATTGCCGCTGCAAAAACCAAAAACAGAACCGCCATTAGGCGTGTAGAAAAAAGGGTCTTCTTAAGGGTCTCCATCATTAATACTATTATTTACCCGATATAAGGTGCAAAAATACGGCCTTTCTGCCTTTTTAAGGGCTTGGATAAGAGATAAAAAGTTAAACATTTTTGTTAATTCTTTACAAAGTCAGTCCCTCTCAAAAATTGTACTTTTGGGCATGCTTAAAGTAATCCTTATCGGCACAGGAAATATCAGCAGGTTTCTTTATGATGTGTTCATCTCCCATCCCGAGGTGGAAATGGTTCAGGTGGTAGGTCGGAATGAAAAAGCGCTGGAATATTTCAGCTCATCTACTCCCGTAAGCAATAGCTTTGAGAAGTTAGAAGATGCTGATGTTTATATTCTCGCAATTAATGACAATGCAATAGAGGAAGTATCTCATCGGTTGAATATCAAAAAGGGCATAATAGTCCATACCGCCGGAAGCATCAGCATCGAAGTACTTCCAAAACACCTGCGAAGGGGGATTCTTTATCCTTTGCAAACGCTAAGTGGCATCATCCCCGAAAAAATGAGGGAGATTCCAATCTGTGTAGAAGCCTTTGATCGGGAGGATTATGAGGTTTTACATCAATTGGCCTTGTGCATTTCAGACCGTGTAGAACGCATTGATTCCGAACAGCGCAAACAACTGCATCTCGCTGCCGTATTTGCCAACAACTTCAGCAATCATATGTATTACCTCGCCTCAGAAATCTGCAAGGATCACGAGGTGCCTTTCGACCTGCTACGGCCTCTGATCCGTGAAAGCTGTAATAAGATCATGAGTTTTTCGCCTTACGAAGCTCAAACCGGTCCGGCCCGAAGAGGTGACCTCAGTACGCTCGAAGAGCACCTTAATATGCTCACAAATAAAAAATTACAACAAGTCTATACAACCCTTAGTGAATCAATTCAATCAACCTATGGAAAAAAGTTATAAGTCTTATCTGAGTCAGATTTCAACCTTTGTTTTTGATGTGGATGGAGTGTTCACTGATGGTAAGGTGCTGGTGACTCAGGAGGGAGAGCTATTGAGAGCAATGAACATAATGGATGGCTATGCCGTAAAAACCGCAATTCAAAAAGAATACAACATCTGTATTATTACCGGAGGCACAAACGAGGGCGTGAGACAACGACTGAAGGGCCTGGGAGTACAAGAGGTTCACCTGGGTGCCCACAACAAGGTAGAAATCCTGAATGATTTTTTAGAGAAAAAAAATATTCCGGCAGAACACGTATTGTATATGGGCGACGATATTCCCGACATTCCTGCTATGCATGAAGTGATATTGCCTTGTGCCCCACAGAATGCAGCCCCGGAAGTAAAAGCTATTTCCAAATATATCTCACACAGAAATGGTGGAGAAGGCTGTGTTCGCGATGTTATCGAACAGGTATTAAAAGTAAGGGGCGACTGGTATCAAAATTTTAGTGCAGCCAATGATTGAGAATCCGCTTAGCGAAAGGCTTAAAGCTTTCAGGATACTATTGGCCTCGGGATCTCCTCGGCGGCAAGAACTGTTGAAAGAGATGGGGGTTACCTTCGAGCTACTAAAGAACGATGTGGAAGAGACTTATCCGGAACGCCTGAAAGCTGGAGAGATTTCCGATTATCTCGCGAAACTTAAAACTAGTAACCTTCGTGAATTGTTGAGGGAGGGGGATATTTTGATCACTGCCGATACTGTTGTCTGGCATAAGGGTGTATCCCTGGCTAAGCCTTCGAATAAAGTGGAAGCGGTGGATATGTTGATGAAATTATCCTATAACTGGCACGAAGTGATCACAAGTGTTTGCTTTACAACAACCGGAAAGCAAAAAATTATCAACGGCACTACGGAAGTGCTCTTTAAGCAATTACATCCTGAGGAAATTGAATTCTATGTAAACACTTTTAAGCCTTTTGACAAGGCCGGGGCCTATGGAATTCAGGAATGGCTTGGGAATATTGCCATTGAAGAAATCAGAGGTTCGTACTCCAATGTGGTCGGTTTACCTACACATTTAGTTTACAAAACGTTAATGGACATGGCCTCCTGACCCAGTTTGGGTACCTTTGCAAAAATTTTAAGCATGGTATTTCAAATGTATTTTCGCCCTTTAATTTTCATTTTTACGGTCCTTCTTTCGTTGGGGTCTTGTAAGGAAAAACAAGAAGAAATGGCTTCTGTTACTGCGGAACCAACAACTCACTCCTTAGCTCATAAAAAGGAATCTAAGCCCTTGTCTGAAGATTTTAAGAAATACTGGTTTGCCGGGGAAGCTGAGATCACTTCCTACCGCCTAGAGCAAGCGAGATACGGTGAAATTAGAGAAGGGGAAGCTGTCCTGATCTTTGTAACCGAACCCTTCGCCCCGGAAAAACAAGTAAAGGCCGACCAAAGCTCGCCCTCAAACGTTTCCGTCTTAAAACTCAATGCGACAAAAAACTTCCTAACCGGAATTTATCCGTATTCTATCATGAGTAGCACCTTCTATCCCGTGGCGGATAATCAACACGCCATCAAAGTGACCTCCTCTATACAAGAGTGGTGCGGACAAGTTTATGCACAACTAAACAATCGCGAAAAATTTGAAATCCAGTCGTTCTCTTATTTTGAAGCAGAAGGAGATCAGAACCTAAAACTCGAAAAAAATCATTTGGAAAACGAAATATGGTCGAGATTGCGGATCAATCCTGACGCCCTTCCCAAGGGGGAAATTAGTATAATTCCTTCCCTGGAATACCTTCGCCTGGTACACAAGCCTATAAAAAGCTATCAGGCCGTAGCCAAGCGTGAAGAGAATGACGAAATGTCGGTTTACACCCTCACCTACCCTGAGCTGCAAAGAGAACTAAAAATAACGTACAGCACTACATTTCCACACGAGATTCAAGGATGGACTGATTCCTATCCCAGCGGATTTGGTCCGTCTGCAAAAGTGCTCACCACAAAAGCGGCAAAAATAGAATCTTTAAAAACACCTTATTGGCGAAGAAATGGAAATGAGGATGTATCTTTGCGCGATTCATTGGGAATTTAAGGTTCATGGAAGATTTTGTTTTTAACTATACCAGGGAATTGTTAGGGTCTATAATTACCCTTCTGGTAGTGTTGATCCTGCGTTTTATTACATATAAGGCCGTAAGGAAAGTTGGCAGTATCAGCGACCTCAACGAGGCCAGGACGAGGTTAGTAAGCAAGTATATTTCCTTTGCCTACTGGGTTTTTGCCGCGGTGGCCCTCATTCTGATATGGGGTGTAAATATCAAGGAACTCGGCCTGATTTTTTCGTCCGTATTTGCAGTGATCGGGGTGGCCCTATTCGCCCAATGGTCCATTTTAAGTAATGTAACCGCAGGCATTATTCTCTTCTTTTCATTCCCTTTTAAAATAGGAGACCGAATTCGGATCATGGATAAGGACCTTGAGACCTCAGGGACTTATCTTATTGAAGATATCAAGGCCTACCACATTCACTTGCGAAGAGAAAACGGAGAACTAATCACTTATCCTAACAACCTGATGCTTCAGAAAGCGGTCTGTGTAATTTCCGATGAGGACCTGGATAACGATGGCAGTGACGCTATCTAGGCTGTTAAAGAAGTTCTAAAAACCTCTCAGACCCTGGATATCTTTCTATCTTTGAAAATCAAGCAACTCAACCAATCATGCATTACTCCCTGAGAATACTTCTCTGTTTCTTACTGGCTTCAGCTTTAGGTTTCGGTCAGGCGCCGGACAGACCTTCTTCGACAGACATTTTTCACAGTTTGCAAAAGCTAAATTTTCTAGGCTCCGCGATGTACATAGCGGCACATCCTGACGATGAGAATACCCGACTTATTTCCTATCTCTCTAACGAGGTGCATTCCCGAACTGCTTATCTCTCCGTTACCCGGGGTGATGGGGGACAGAACCTCATAGGGCCTGAATTACGGGAACTCCTGGGTGTTTTACGTACTCAGGAATTGCTTGCTGCAAGAAGAGTGGATGGCGGAATACAATATTTTACTCGCGCAAATGATTTTGGATATTCAAAACATCCCGATGAAACACTGAGGTTATGGGATAAGGACGTTGTTTTGGGTGATGTAGTCCGACTTATACGACAATTTAAACCTGATGTGATCATCAATCGATTTGACCACCGGACGCCGGGATCCACCCATGGCCACCATACTTCTTCGGCCATACTCAGCGTTGAAGCATTCGATCTCGCGGGAGATACAGAGGCCTATCCCGACCAACTCAACGATCTGGACACTTGGAATCCAAAGCGACTTTTTTTTAATACCTCATGGTGGTTTTATGGAAGTCAGGAAAATTTCGAAAAAGCTGATAAGTCGAGGCTCATAGAATTAAACACAGGGGTGTATTTCCCTATGTTGGGAATATCAAACAACGAAATCGCTTCCATAGCAAGCAGCCAGCATTTGTGCCAGGGTTTTGGCCGATTAACGTCACGGGGGCAAGAAAGGGAATATATTGAATTACTCAAGGGGGAAATGCCGGAAAATGACCCCACTAATCTGTTTGAAGGGATCGATACGTCCTGGTCGAGAATTTCAGGGGGTGAAGCCATTGGGGAAATCCTGTACGAGGTAGAAAGCAATTTTAATTTTAAAGATCCCTCCGCACATCTTAAAGATCTGCTTACGGCATATACTTTATTGTCAAAAACAGAGGATGAGCACTGGAAAGGGATAAAGCTGGAAGAATTAAAAGACCTTAT
>JABDQM010000231.1 GCA_013042315.1 Flavobacteriaceae bacterium
TTAAGGGACTTAAAGAATTTGAGGAGCTGCAGGGTGCGTACTCCGGCAGCAGTGGCCTCGGGTTCTGGCCAGGTATAACCAATGTAGAGAACCTCAGGCACTTTGTTTTTCATAATTACATTTTGGCCGCAAACATCTGAGAGATTTTCAGGCGTAATTTACGCTCGTAATCTTCCTCTAACCACTCCTTATAGTTCTTGGTGTTGTTCATAATGCAATAGGAATATTGCCTGACGCGATACTCGATCTCCTCCTTGAGTTGTTTAGCCAGGATTCGTGCGTCGAACACGTCTTCGCTGTTTTCAACACAGATTTTTGCGTGCTGTTCAATACTTCGCTCGAGCACAATTTTCGACCTTAATCCCTGGGCAAATATTTCCTTGTAGACCGCCTTTACATCAAAATCAATGTCTTCAGATTTTGAAAATTTCTCCCTTAGTTCAGAAGGCATTTCATAAACGAATTCCCTCTCGATATCCTCATCATTTTTAATGTTTTCGAGGTAGAAATCAGGAAAATGAAAAATCTCCTGCCAGTCCATCGGGGCATCCCACATCCCAAATCTTGCGATATTATTTCCGAGATCAACTACGGTAAATTCATCCTTATCCGGTAAAATCCTGGATCCCCTCCCTATCATTTGGAAATACAGCGTAAGGGATCTTGTTGCCCTGTTGAGAATAATCGTTTCCACAGTAGGTTCATCAAATCCGGTGGTAAGAATACTCACAGATGTCAGAATTGCATCAGGGGTATTTGAAAACCATTCGAGTATCTCCTTACGTTCTGTTGCCGTATTCTTGTTATCTAGATGCCTGATGGGATATCCCGCCTTTTTAAAGGTTTCATAGACGTATCGGGAAGTGTTGATCCCATTGTTGAAAATCAACGTTTTTGTCCCTTTCCCGATTTCCTCATACGCTCCCAGCAATTTGGAAAGCATATTGTAATTCCCGTAAAGCTCATCAGAAGATTTTACAGTGTAGTCTCCGCTTATTCCCAATTTCAAGGATCTCAGGCTTACGTCGTAGCTGTACATATTGGCACGGGCCAGGTAGCGGTTTTTAATAAGTGATTCGATAGATTGACCAACTATAAGTTTTTTATAGTGGTCTTTCATCGGTAGTTTTATATTGGAGCTAAGTGGAGTGGCCGTAACGCCCAGTATGATAGAGGTGTCAAAATATTTAAAGAGCTTCCTGAAAGAATTGTAATGCGCCTCATCAATGATCACCAGACCAATATCCTTAAGTGAAATTGTTCCTTCCTGCAGCCGATTGTTTAGTGTCTCTACCATGGCAACGTAGCACATATGTGGATCGTCGCTTTGTAATTCTTTTACTTCGCTGTTGATGATCTTGTTTTTGACACCAAATCCTCTGAGCATTTTTGAGGTTTGCTGACTGAGTTCGATACGGTGGGTTAGCACCACGACCTTCTTTTTGCGATGTTCTATAAACCTGCGGGTAATTTCAGAAAATACAACTGTTTTTCCACCTCCCGTGGGCAGCTGGTACAATAGATTGGAATTATCTGAGTCATTATCGAGGTGCTCAAATATGGAGTGTAGATCCTCTAATTGGTAATCATATAGAGTCTTCTCAATATTTTCAGTAGAAATCGACAAAAAGTGTTCAGATTTAGGTTAAAAATTCTATTTCAGGGCTCTTAAATCACCAATTTGCAAAACTAGAGGATTTTTTCTCTTAAATGAAATTTATGATCTGAAATCTGATTTTAATATCCCAGATCCGGATCAATTTGATTGAGCAGAGCTTCCCCATTTTCCAGTCTCCGATAGTTCTCAACTAATTGTGGAACAACCGATTGGGGGTCAGAAACACTGGCGACATGAGGAGTAATTTTAATCCTGGGATGTTGCCAGAAAGGATGATCTGAAGGAAGGGGTTCCTGCCGAAAGACGTCGAGACAAGCACCCGACAGTTGTCCGGAATTTAAAAGCGGGATGAGCTCATTCTCAGCGAGATGCCCTCCCCTGGCCACATTAATCAGATAAGCTCCCGGGCAAAGTTGATTCAATGTTGATTTATTGAGGATCCCTTTTGTTTCCGCGGTAAGCGGTAAAAGACAAATTAATATAGAGGTCTTACTAAGAAATTCTTTTTCTCCTGATTTCCCGTGATGCACAACAATTCCGGGGTGAGATTTGGGATGTCTTGACCATCCTATGACCCGAAAACCGAGTTGAGACAAGGCCCCGCCCACATGAGAACCCAAAGTACCAAAGCCCATGATTCCGACGGTATGATCTGCAATCCTGCTGTAGGGTCTGGGTTGCCATTGCGCAGCGTACTGATCCCGGGCGTATTGATCCATATTTTTTAAATGCCCAAGGACGGCAGTTAGAACATATTCGGCCATGTCATCAGCAAGGGCGTCATCAACAACCCTGGTGATGGGGATCCCGGCAGGTCTTGATTTATCTTTAATAATAAAATCCACACCCGCCCCAAAAGAGGTAATACATTTTAAATTGGGATACCCTTCAAGGGTTCCTTCAGGATGTTTCCAGACGATCGCCATGGAAATGGATTCCCTTGGGTGAGGTTCATTAAATGAATATACTGGCAAATCAGGGAATTGATCAAGGAATGCTTTTTTCCAAAGATCGAGTTTTCCGTCCTGCCGTATCAGTACAATTGCCATATCTGGATATTAGGGTAGATCGTTCATATAGGCCAGGTCGAGAATCTGGTCGAAATCCTCCTGAAATTCCCATTCCTGTTCCTGTAATTTCTGCCTGATCTTTAGTAATCGTTCTTTAAACTCCGGTAAAATTGCATTGAGAGAGAGATGTTGAACGGCCTCTCTATAGGAGCGCAGCATGCTTTTGTAAAAGGCTTCGTTAACCCTGTTCCTGGCTGAGTAGCGCTGAGCGGTTTCTATATTAAAAAGCATCAGATCGGCAAGCAGGTGTGGGTCCATTCCCAAAGTGATGTATTGCTTAATAAATTTCTGGGCGACAGAACGCCTTGCCCGGGCCCGCTTCCTTTTTAAGGGAAAATATTCGTTAGATATTTTTGCTTTTGCCTCACCTATCAATTTATCTTCTTTAGGGTTAAAGGCAAAATTATAATAGGTCTTTACCGGTGGAAAGCGCTCGTATAAATCTAAAATCTGCAATTCCAGATCCTTTTTTTTTAACTCCCTCAGATATTTCTTTAATGCCGACTTGCTCATTTCTCGCTGTAAACCGCTCGTAAAGGTACTTATTACACCTCGGACTGCAAGCAGGAGAGTCGTCAAAACACCATATTTTACTATAGTTTGAAGAAAATACTAAAGTTCTCATAAAATATGTATAAGAATGGGGGTATGCCTTTGGAAAAGACAGAATAAAAGTGTATAATGAGAGAATGTAATCATTAAACTTTTCAAGATATATGAGGCAACTTAAGATAATCAAGCAGGTCACCAACAGAGAATCAAAATCCTTGGATAAGTACCTGCAGGATATCAGTAAAATAGATTTGATCACTGCCAATGAGGAAGTAGAGTTGGCCCAGAGAATCAGGGCAGGCGATCAGCTGGCACTTGAGAAACTTACAAACGCTAATTTGAGGTTTGTGGTCTCAGTTGCAAAACAATACCAAAATCAGGGCCTTACACTCCCGGATCTTATTAATGAAGGCAATGTAGGTCTGGTTAAGGCCGCAAAGCGATTTGATGAAACCCGTGGTTTTAAATTTATTTCCTATGCCGTTTGGTGGATTCGACAATCCATTTTACAAGCGTTGGCCGAACAATCAAGGGTAGTAAGGCTACCCCTGAATAAAATTGGTTCGATCAACAAGATCAAAAAAGCATTCTCTTACCTGGAACAGGCACACGAAAGGCCTCCTTCAGCAGAAGAAATCGCACAGGAACTTGAAATGACCGTAAGTGAGGTAAAACAATCTATCAAAAACTCAGGAAGACATGTATCAATGGATGCTCCTTTAAAAGAAGGGGAAGATTCTAACCTTTACGATGTAATGCGTTCTGGGGAATCACCTAAACCTGACAAAGGGTTAATGCAGCAGTCGCTGAATACAGAGATCAACCGGGCTTTGGATACTTTATCCCCCAGAGAGGCAGATGTGGTTAAGTTGTATTACGGAATCGGAGATCAGCAATCGATGACACTGGCTGAGATAGGTCAGACCTTTGATCTGACCCGCGAACGAGTGAGACAAATCAGAGAAAAAGCCATTCGTAAACTTCGGCATAACACCCGGAGTAAGTTGCTTAAGGCCTACTTAGGATAACAATTCTCTACAATAAAATAAAAAGGAAGCCCTAGGGCTTCCTTTTTTCTTAAAACATTCTATACACTAAAACAATTAAGAACAGCTCAATCTGCTAATCTCAAAGTCTTTCAGAATCTCATTCAGATCCTCAATAAAGTTTAAATAAGCTGCGTTGTCATAATTTGGATTTGCCATAAGCTTGGGGATTTAAGGTTCACCGATTATCTAGAGATAATCTAGTTCTGCTAATTCATTTACACTCAATATTT
>JABDQM010000187.1 GCA_013042315.1 Flavobacteriaceae bacterium
AAAACAAGCGCGGCCCCAAGAGCAGTAAGGCCCCAGGTAAACAAAGTGGCATAAAATGCAGCCAAAATAGGGTTAATTGATTCGAAATAAGAAATTATCTGTTCCATATCGACTTATGTCACGATTAAATTAGAAGCAATCACATGGGAAAGGTGGAGTTTCCTCTCGCCTATTTGGACGTGGACCGAATTGTCAAAATCTTCCTTTTCCAGGATCTGTATTTTATCTCCCAGAGCAATTTTATTCCTATCCAGGTACCTTAGAAATGAAGAAGAGGAGTCCTTTACTCCAATACAAACACAGCTGCTATTGCTCTCTAAGCTACTCAGAAGTTTCGATTGCCGCTGAGCCAGATCCCCGTTTTTGTCCGGGATGGGATCTCCGTGAGGGTCAACCTTTGGAAAAGACAGAAAGCGATCCAGTTCATCGATTAGTTTTTCGCTTCGGATATGCTCAAGCTGCTCTGCAATCTCATGTACTTCATCCCAGTTAAAATTCAGTTTTTCAACGAGAAACGTTTCCCAAAGTCGGTGTTTTCTAATTACGGACAGGGCCTTTTGCCTTCCTTCATCAGTAAGAGATACGCCCTGGTACCTCTTGTAGTTCAACAAATCCCTTTCCGCAAGTTTTTTTACCATATCAGTAACTGACGATGGCTTTGTATGCATTTCATCTGCAATAGCATTTGTAGAGATCATCCCGGGAGAGGTTTTCCCCAGGTGATAAATAGCCTTCAGATAATTTTCTTCAGATTGGGTCATTTCTTTTGTGCTGAAGCAAAAATACATTTTTATTTGTAAAAACATATTTTTAGATTTGTCTAAATTTTATTTGTCATCAGACTTACAACCTAGAAATGAAGTGTTTTTACTGCTTACTGCTTTTATTTCCATTCCTGCTCACTGCCCAAAGTGATGAAATCACCGTTTCGGGCAAGGTTACGAGCAACGGAGAACCATTGCCGTTTGCCAGCATCTATGTCAAGGGTGGTGAGAAAGGTACTAGTTCAGATATTTACGGCAACTACAGCTTAAAAATACCGGGAAGAAACACGACTCTAGTTGTGCAGGCTCAAGGATACCGGAACCTGGAGCGGGCAATTTCCTATTCGGAAGGGAGTGAGCAGAAAATAAATTTTGCACTCCTCCAAGACATCCTTGGTCTTGACGAAGTAGTTATAAGTGCTACCCGGAACAGAGTGGAACGCAGGAGTGCACCCGTGGTGGTTTCATCCCTTCAACCAAGATTACTAACTGCCACACAATCCTTGTCCCTGGCCGAAGGACTCAATTTTGTCCCCGGAGTACGTGTGGAGACCAACTGCCAGAATTGCGGTTTTACGCAAGTTAGATTGAATGGCCTGGATGGAGGATATACGCAAATTCTATTGAATAGCAGGCCTATATTTACCTCCTTGTTAGGGGTCTACGGGCTGGAGCAGATCCCTACAAATATCATAGAAAGGGTGGAGATTGTTCGGAGTGGAGGATCGGCATTATACGGCTCTAACGCCATCGCGGGAACAGTCAATGTTATCACCAAAGATCCTGTCTTAAACACCTGGGAAATTGGAAGCAATCTGGCCTTGATCGGTGGAGATGCGCTAGATCGTTTTATAACTTTCAACACCTCAAATGTAGCCGATGATCTCAATAGCGGAGTCACACTCTACGGCACATATCGCAACAGGGAGTCCTATGATGCCAATGGAGACGGCTTCACGGAAATAGTGGAATTGCGGAACACTACGGTAGGGGCGAAAGCTTTTCTAAGACCAAATGACCGAAGTAGATTGTCAGTCAATTTAAACGCCATAAGGGAGTACCGCCGCGGTGGTGACCGGCTGGAACTCTCTCCCCAATTTACTGATCTCACCGAAGAACTAGACCATGATACCTTTATTGGAGGTTTAGACTACGAGGTTGATAGCCGGGATAAGACGCGTAAAGTTCAGGTGTACACTTCGGCTTCATATACCAACAGGGATAGTTATTACGGTGGCCTTGGTGGCGCGCGTACACGGCAAGACAGTATCCTGGCCAATAACGCTTTTGGAACTACCCGGGACCTGGCCTGGGTGAACGGCATGCAAATCACCAAAGCCTTTAAAAATAAGGATGTGTTGACCGCAGGTGCAGAATTGAATTTTAACCGTACTGAAGATCTGATTCCGGGGTACAACCGACTGATAGACCAAAGTGTCCGTAATCTCGGAGGCTATGCACAGTACGAATGGAAGCCCTCCGACACCTTCACTGCTTTGTTGGGAACAAGGCTTGACAACGTAAGCGTAAATGGAGACTATACCGTTGGGGGGATAGAAAGGAATGTGGACTTGAACCAAACCGCCGTATCGCCCAGACTTACCCTCTCCTATAAACTATCTGAGGAGTTGCGGATTAGAGGTGGATATGCAAGGGGATTCAGAGCACCACAGGCCTTCAATGAAGATTTGCATATTTCCAGTGTAGGAGGAGAACCCCAGTTTGTTATTCTTTCCGATGACCTCGATACGGAGTACTCCAATGCCTTTACCGGTTCCTTAAACTATTCAAAGTCCAAAAACTTACTGCAGATGGACTTTTTGGTGGAAGGGTTCTTCACTACCCTACAGAATCCGTTTACCCTGGTAAGTACCGGTGCAGCTCTGGAAAATGGCTCCATCCTTGAAGAAGTGCGGAACGGTGAAGGGGCTCGGGTTTATGGTTCTAACTTTGAATTTGGAGTTTCCCCTAACCCCAAATGGCGCTTTCAGCTTGGAGGCACTCTTCAACAAACCCAATGGAAGGAGCCCCAAATTCTCTTTGAAAGCGATGGAACCGTTGGAGAGACTGATCTGCTTATTGACAGATTTGTCCGTGTTCCCAATTTATATGGATATTTAAATGCGACATGGATACCCAATGAGTCCTTTAGCATTGATGTCACGGGAAATTACACTGGTAAGATGACCGTTCCTTTAGTCGTTAGCGATACGGGGTTTTTGCAGTTAAACGAGAGCAATCCTTTTCTTGATCTAAACATTAAATTGGAATCGCATTTCGATTTTAGCGACTTCTTTATGGTAACGGTGAGTGGAGGGATCACCAACCTCTTTAATAGTTTCCAAAAAGATTTTGACACCGGACCTACAAGGGATTCAGACTACGTCTACGGGCCCGATGCTCCTCGAACAATCTTCCTTGGCTTAAAGTTTGGTAAATTACACTGATGATAGAAAACACAAATAGGCTACGGACCCACTAATTCAAAAATGACTAAAATCTACACCTGCCCCCGCCCAAAATAAAATATGACCTGATGATTCCTAAAAACAGAGTTTTTGCCTTCCTCAGCTTCCTGCTCTTTGCAGGGAACTTAGCCGCACAGGAAAACACCGTGAAATGGATCAGTTTTGAACAATTGGAGGATTCCCTGGCTCTCAAACCTAAAAAGGTGTTTATCGACTTTTACGCCGACTGGTGTGCCTACTGCAAAAAGATGGACGAGGCAGCCTTCAGGGATCCTGAGGTAGTATCGAGGCTTAATTCAGCTTACTACGCTGTAAAGATGGATGCAGAATCGAGAGACACCATCAACTTCGGTGGGGACTATTATGTTAATGAGCAATTGGGGAAAAAACGAAATCCCACCCATGAGATCCCATTACTTCTTGCCTCCCGTGATAACGTACCGTTTTCCCTCCCGGCGATCATTTTACTTAACGAAAAGTTTGAAATTACGGCGAGATACTTTGAATATTTATCCCCTAAAGAATTACGGGATGCTCTCGCGGAATAGATTTCCTGAATACAGATGATACGATATATAGAAGCAGCACCTAGTAGAGGGGTTAAGCGTTAATTCGTACCTTAGCAATTCTTCAGTAATCTATGACAGAATACGACTTCATCATCATTGGAGCCGGGGCAGCCGGCCTCATGCTAGCAGATGGATTGGGAAAAGACCCCGCATTTAGGGACAAGTCAATTCTCCTTTTAGATAAAGACGATAAAACAAGGAACGATCGTACCTGGTGCATTTGGGAGGAGGGCATTGGCCCTTTTGATTCGTTGATTCACAAAGAATGGAAGCAAATTTATTTTGGCGGGAAAAAGTATAAAAAGTCATTGAAAATTGCTCCCTATTCCTATAAAATGATCAGGGGAGTCGATTTTTATTCCCATTTTAAAGATCGATTAGGATCATATTCTAACATTTCTTTTGTTCAGGCTAATGTATCAGATCTCAAAGAACATTCGGAGGGACGGGTTGTCGTTAATACCAATGTGGGGGATTATAGCACAGTCCAGGTTTTTAACAGTTGGTTCTCTTATGGCAACATCAGTTCTAATGCAAAATATCCGATACTTCAACAACATTTTATAGGTTGGTTTATTCAGACTTCACAACCCGTTTTTACCCCTGGGCAGGCCACTTTTATGGACTTTTCAATCGCACAAAAAGGTAATACACGGTTTATGTATGTCTTGCCTTTTAGTGAAAAGGAAGCCTTAGTAGAATATACCTTGTTCTCACCTCATCTACTTGAAGATAAAGAGTATGAAGAGGCTATTGAAGAATATATGTTGAGTGAGTTTAATTGTTCTGATTACAGCATATTGGAAAAAGAAAAAGGCAGTATTCCAATGACCTGTTACGACTTTTCACAACATAACTCTAAAAGTATTTTTCATATCGGAACCGCCGGTGGCTGGAGTAAACCCAGCACGGGATATACCTTTAACAATACTGCAAAAAAGACTGAGCAACTGATAGAATTTCTCAAAACCGGGAATTCTCTAGAGAAGTTTCAAAAGAAAAATCGCTTTTGGTACTACGATCTGCTCCTTTTAAATATACTGTACAGAAATAATGAATTGGGACACTCCATCTTCGAATCTCTTTTCAAAAAACGGAGACCTCAACTCATTTTTAAGTTCCTGGATGAAGAAACAACCTGGTACGAAGACATTTATATAATGATGGCGCCAAATCCGATTCCCTTTATTAAATCGCTTATAAGGCACTTGTCCTGGGCAATCACCGGAAAAAGGAAATGGTGGTAATTGTTTCTCTTATACTTTTCTACCCATCAAATCCCGGCCAAATGTCAGCAAGACCTCTTTCTTTTCCTGACTAATATCCAGAGTATTTAAGCAATCAAATGCCTTGTTGGTGTAGTGCGCTATTGCTTCTTTTGTTTCTTTTGAAGCCCCTGATTGGTCGTAGATCTCTATTACCCGTTTGATCTTTTTTTCTGTTTTCTTCGGCTGGATAGAAAAAAGGTCTTTCAATTCCCGTGCCTGTTGCAGATCCCCTTGCTCCAGCGCTTTTAGGTAGAGGTAAGTTTTTTTGTTCTCAATAATATCCCCTCCCACTTGTTTTCCGAATACTTTAGGATCACCAAATACGTCGAGATAATCGTCCTGTAATTGAAAAGCAACTCCCAGGTACAAACCAAAACTGTAAATCTTTTCCTGATCCGAGAGTGAAGCCCCGGCAGTAATCGCTCCCATTTTCATAGCCGCACCCACAAGTACGGCCGTTTTAAACTTGATCATTTTTAAATACTGAGGGACGCTCACTTCTTCCTGGGTCTCAAAATCGATATCGTACTGTTGCCCCTCACAAACCTCCATGGCTGTTTTACTAAAGAGGGTAGTTAAATCTTTAAAGACCTTCGGCGGGTAGGGCTCTAAAAAACGATACGCCTCAATGAGCATGGCATCTCCGGATAGTATGCCGGTATTGAGATCCCATTTTTTGTGAACCGTTGTTTTACCCCTCCGCAGCGGGGCGGCATCCATTATATCATCGTGAATCAAGGAAAAATTATGGAAATACTCTATCGCCATTGCTGCTCTAAATGCCTCCTTGGGGTCACCTCCAAAGAGATCTGCAGAAAGTAAAGTAAGAACGGGCCTCAGCCTTTTTCCTCCCAGTTTTAAGATATAAAACATAGGATCGTATAAGGACTTCGGGTCACGATCTGTCATTCCCGAACTGAGGTATTCCTCAAATTGATCCCTGTAGAATGCTACAGATTGCATAGGCAGTTTTTTTCAAAAATAGAAGAAATCAGAACACACTAGACTCCATCCCTGTGAAAAACTGAATTTATTCGAAGAAGTAAGACAGTGTTAAATTATTGTAAAACTTTGGAAACTTTTATTGTTTTTAAAGTTTCCAAATTTATATTTGCCCCCGCAATGAGAGAAAAAATATTACATAAGGCTACTGACCTGTTTCTGACCCTGGGTTTTAAAAGCGTGACCATGGACGACCTGGCTAATGAAATGGGCATATCCAAAAAGACCATTTATTCTCATTTCGACAATAAGACAAAATTGGTTGAAGCTTGTACACTAGAACTCTTCAATAATATTTCACAAGGGATCGACACCATCTGCAGTTTGCAGAAAAATCCTATTGAAGAACTCTATGAGATCAAGAAATTTGCCATGCGGCACCTAAAAGACGAAAAAGCCTCACCCCAATACCAATTGCAAAAATATTACCCTAAAATTCACAACACCCTTAAGATGAAACAATTTAGTCTGATGAAGGGTTGTGTTGTAGATAATATAAAAAGAGGAATAGCCATGGGCATTTATATTCCTACCCTGAATGTTGATTTTATAGCGAGAATTTATTTCTCTGGGGTTACCAGTATAAAAGATCACACCCTTTTCCCAGAAGATGAATTCCCCAAAACTCAACTTATGGACGACTATCTCGAATACCACCTGAGAGGAATTGTTACCTCCCAGGGGAGACAAATTTTAAATGACATTATTCACTCAAATCAAAAATAAATGAAACTATCTCGTTTATTTATATTGCTGATATTCTTATCCGCCGCCGGATATTCTCAGGATGAACCCACAGCTTTTACTCTTGATGAGGCTATAGCATATGCCCTGGAGAACAATTACAGCGCACTTAATGCTGAACGCGACATTGTTGATGCCCAAAAGCAAAAGTGGGAAACCATTGCCTCTGGCTTACCACAAATTACAGGAGATGTCAGCTATCAGAACTTTTTAAAACAGCCCGTTTCCCTGATTCCTGCCGAGTTTTTTGGAGGAGAACCCGGAGAGTTTCAGCCCATCATTTTTGGACTTCCTCAACAAGCTACAGCTACAGCTACGGTAAGACAACAGATATTTGACGGATCTTATATTGTGGGTGTACAAGCCACCAAAGCTTTTTTAAGCTACAGCAGAAATAACAAGGAAAAAACCCGACAAGATGTAAGGAAGGCTGTTGTTGAGGCCTATGGAAACGTCCTCTTGGCCAATGAATCGGTAAATATCCTTCGTAAAAACCTGAAAGCGCTCGACGACAATTTATATGAAACACAAAAGCTATACGAAAACGGATTGGCAGAAGAGGAGAGCGTGGAACAACTGCAAATAACTTCCTCAACCGTTGAAAGTCAGTTAAACAATGCTATACGCCTCGAGGGTATTACCCTGCAAATGTTGAATCTGATCATGGGGCTTCCACTCGAGACACCAACCGAGTTAAAAGAAGGCCTGATCGACCTGGCGAGCGAGTATGTTGATCCCACGGTACTCGATGCTCCATTTACCATGGAGAATAATGTGGACTACAAGCTTGTCAATAATCTCAACGAACAGCGTTATTTTGAGCTGAAACTTGCTAAAAGTCGGGCCTTGCCTACCCTTAACGCCTTTGTTAACTACGGCTCAACGGCCTTTAGTGAATCCTTTAGCTTTTTTGACAGTGATCAGCAATGGTTCGACTCCTCAATTCTGGGTTTCGATTTGAGTATTCCCATATTCAGTTCTTTGAGAAGAAGTGCCAGTACCCAAAGAGCTAAAATTGCTCTTGAAAAAGCAAAGACCCAACTCGAAGAAACTGAGGAACGAATCAGATTACAGCTCGAAAGGGCCAAAAGTGATTACCAACTGGCCGTTGAACAATACAACACCACTCAGGAAAATTTGAATCTGGCCGAAAGAATCGAAAACAAGAATCAGATCAAATACAAGGAGGGGATTGCCAGCAGTTTCGAACTCAGGCAAGCCCAGACACAACTCTATAGTGCACAACAGGAATATCTACAATCGATGGTAGATGTTATTAATGCCAAAACCGAATTAGAAGTTATCTCAAACAACTAAGAATAGACTATTAATCCATATACCAAAATGAAAACTAGTATTCCAATCCTTGCTCTTTTTATACTGCTCCTATCATGTGGGGAAAGCCAGAATGAATCTCTCGACTCCCTCATAAGCAATGGAGATTTAGAGCAAATAAGATCCAAAAAATTAAGTCTTACCGAGGAGTTAAAAACACTGAATGAACAAGTCAGTACCTTAGACTCAGTGATTGCGGTACTCGATGCGGATAGCAGATTGCCACTCGTAAACACTTTTGAAGTCAACCCTCAGAATTTTGAACACTTTCTGGAACTACAGGGAAATGTGGCTACTAAGCAAAACGTCTTGATTTACCCAGAGATGGCCGGTAGTCTTGAAAGAGTCTACGTCACTGAAGGTGACAGGGTCTCAAAAGGGCAAATTCTAGGTAAGATTGACGACGGTGGTATGGCCAATCAACTGCAGCAATTAAAAGCCCAGGCGGCTTTAGCTGAGACCACTTACGAACGTCAGAAAAGGCTTTGGGAACAGAATATCGGTTCTGAAATTCAATACCTGCAAGCAAAGACCTCCTTTGAAGCCATAACAAATAATGTAGAACAAGTGGAGCGACAATTGGGCAAATCTGCGCTTAGAGCTCCGTTTAGCGGAATCATTGACGATGTGATCAAAGATCAGGGGACAGTGGTTTCCCCGGGCCCCGGTTCTGAGGTTTTTAGAATTGTAAACCTCAGCAATATGTACATCACAGTAGATGTACCCGAAACATACGTGGGTAGTATCTCAGAAGGCACAAAGGCACAGGTTTATTTCCCCGTCTTGGGAGATTCTGTTCAGACCAAATTAAGGCAAGCTGGAAATTTTATAAATCCGAATAACCGATCCTTTAGTGTGGAAATCCCCGTTCCAAATACAGCAGGAAGGATTAAACCTAATTTAACTGCTAGGGTGATGATCAATGATTACAGCAATCCTAATGCATTACTAGTTCCTCAGAGTGTCATCTCTGAAAATGCTGAAGGAGATCAGTATGTTTTTATCGCAGATAATCCCGATTCAGAAATGAAGGGGACGGCTAAAAAAATAGTGGTTACCACAGGGAAAACCCAGGGCAGATATGTAGAGATCCTGAGCGGATTGCAGAAAGGTGATCTGATTATCCAGGAGGGTGCCAGAAGTGTAAAAGACAATCAGGACGTTCAAATAATTAAGTAGGTTTCGCAATGAGCAGACAACGAAAAAACGCCGATAAGGAGTTCAGATTTTCTTCCTGGGCAATTGACAACCCATCTGTGGTTTATGTAATGATCGCAATCTTCCTCTATTTAGGGTATACGTCCTATATGGAACTGCCCAGAGAAGATTTCCCTGAAGTTGTAGAGACCAAGGTTTATATCAGCACCCCTTATCCAGGAAACACAGCTGAGGATGTAGAGCGATTGATCACCGATCCCCTTGAGGATCGAATAAAAAATGTGAGCAACCTGGTTGAACTTACCTCAACTTCCCAAGAGGACTACAGTATTATTACCGCCGAATTTGACGAGGATATTACCGTTGAAGAAGCCAAACAAAAGGTAAAGGATGAGGTAGACGTGGAAAAAGCCAGTGAAGATTGGCCTTTATTCAACGGAGCTAAGGTAGAGCCCAATATCTTTGATCTCAACCTCGCTGAACAAATTCCGATCATCAATATCAATTTCACTGGAGACTATCCGGTTGAAAAACTCAAGGAGTATGCAGAATATCTCGAAGAAAAGATAGAAGACCTTCCACAGGTAAAGGAAGTCGATATCCGCGGAGCACAAGAGAAGGAAGTTGAAGTCGCTGTAGATGTCTACAAAATGATGGCAGCCAAGGTGAGTTTCCAGGACGTCCTTCAGGCGATATCCAACGGTAATATGACCATGTCGGCCGGTAATCTAAAAACCATCAATCAGAGACGGACTATTAGAATTTTGGGAGAAATAGAGGAGCCTGCTGAACTAGACGACTTTGTGGTTAAATCTGAGAACGGAGCTATTTACCTTAAGGACATCGCAAAGGTGACCTTTGATGAAAAGGACAAGACCACCTATGCACGGGAGTTCGGTGACAATGTGGTTATGCTCGACGTTAAAAAGAGATCTGGGCGTAACACTATTGAGGCCATCAATGATATTAAGCAGTTGGTGAAGGAGGCAGAAGACAACTATTATCCAAAGAATCTGACCCTCACCCTTGCTAACGATTCCTCAGGCAGGACACTGGGACAGGTAGATGACCTGGTTAATAACATCATCTTCGGGATCATTCTCGTTGTAACGGTTTTAATGTTCTTTCTGGGCTTTAGAAACGCCTTGTTTGTCGGTTTTGCGATTCCAATGTCCATGTTTATGTCCTTTGTGATATTATCATCACTAGGGTTTACGCTGAATACCATGATACTCTTTGGCCTTATTATGGGTCTTGGGATGTTAGTGGATAACGGGGTTGTAGTGGTTGAAAATGTCTACCGACTTATGGAACAGGAGGGGATGTCTAGGATCGAAGCTGCCAAAAAAGGAATTGGAGAGATCGCATTTCCGATCATTATCTCAACCCTGACAACGGTTGCAGCATTTGTTCCCCTTGGCTTATGGCCGGGTATTTTTGGGCAGTTTATGATCTATTTCCCAATTACCCTTTCTGTAGTATTAGGTTCTTCCCTATTTGTTGCCATATTTATGAATTCCATGCTGGTTTCTCGCTTTATGGAAGTTGGGGATAAGGAACTTACTCGAAAACAATTGATCAGAACAAGTTCAATCCTTACTGGCTTCGGTCTGTTTATCTTAATCTTTGGTGGTAGCATGAGAGGATTGGGAAGTGTTATGATCTTGACGGCTATTTTATTCTGGGCCTACAAATACGGGATTAAAAAATGGTCCAATAAATTTCAAAGGACGGCACTCGTTCGTTTTGAAAACTTTTACGAGCGGCAGATCAAATTTTCGCTCAGGGGCAAAAACGTTTACTGGTTTGCGGGAATTACCGTGCTATTGCTAATCAGTACTATAATGTTGTTTGGCCTTTCTCTTGGGAGCGGGCGGACCAAGGTTGAGTTCTTTCCGGACAACACCCCTAATGAAGTAAATGTATACATTGAATATCCACAGGGTACGGCCATAGAAAAGACCAATGAATTAACTAAAGACATTGAGAAACGTGTTTATGAAATCGCCAACAAGCCGAAATACACTGATGGCGACTATAATTTTCTCTTATCGTCTGGTGTTTCACAAGTAGGTGAAGGTGCTGGAAATCCCTACACTGACGGTGGTTCTTCCGCTGAAATGCCTCACCGTGGAAAAATTACCCTCTCCATGCGGGAATTTAAGTATCGCAACGGGATCGATTCCGAGGGCCTTCGTAAAGACATTCAGGACAATCTTATCGGGATATATCCCGGGGTATCCATTTCTGTGGAAAAGGATGCTGTTGGACCACCATCGGGGTATCCGATCAACATTGAATTGGAAGGAAAAGACTATGACGTACTGATCAATACCGCTGAGAACATTCGAAATTTTATCAACAGAAAGAATATTGCCGGAATCGAAGAACTAAAGATCGACGTCAATAAAGGCAAGCCTTCCATGAATGTGCTGGTTGACCGTGAAAAGGCCGGGGAACTCGGCGTTAGCGTTGGGCAGGTAGGACAACAATTAAGGCGTTCACTCTTTGGGGAAAAAGCCGGAGTATACAAGCTCGACGGAGAGGATTACGACATCAACGTGCGCTTTAAAGAGGACCTGAGATACGATAAAAGCGCCCTCTTTAATCAGAATATCATCTTCAGGGATCAGGCTACAGGTCGGATTAAAGAAATCCCAGTATCTGCGGTGGCAAGCCAAAAAAACACCTCTTCCTTTAGCGCCATCAAACACCGTGATAACAAACGGGTAGTAACGGTCTATTCCGGACTTAAACCCGGTTTTTCAGATGCAGGAGCCATAGTTGCGGAAATTCAGAAGGAAATGGAGAATTTCGAAGAATTGCCTGCTGGTGTCCAATTAGATTTTACAGGACAAATCGAAGAGCAAAATAAGCAAATGCAGTTTCTAGTAGGAGCTTTCTTTACAGGTCTGGGTCTTATCATGCTTATCCTGATATTCCAATTTGGTGGAATATCCAAACCGGCCATTATTATGACCGCTATTTTCCTGAGTTTTATAGGAGTATTTGGTGGCTTGATGCTAACGGGATGGCCATTTGTAATTATGATGACCATGATGGGAATTATAGCTCTGGCAGGAATTGTGGTTAATAACGGGGTGGTCTTGTTAGACTATACCCAAATTCTAATCGACCGGAAAAAAGTAAAGCTAGGGATCGATGACTATAACCTGCTTCCTTTGGAAGAGGTAACTGAGGCCATCGTAAAAGGTGGGAAAGCCAGGCTTAGACCGGTGATCCTTACGGCAGTGACTACTGTTTTAGGCCTGATACCACTTGCGGTGGGATTAAACATCGACTTCTTCTCCTTATTTTCTACCGGTGATCCCAGGATCTACGTAGGAGGTGACAACGTTATCTTTTGGGGGCCCTTGGCATGGACGGTGATCTTTGGTCTGATCATCGCAACCTTCCTTACCCTGATCATTGTCCCGGTGTTGTTTAATATCACCTATAGAATCAAATTGTTTTTCCGAAAAGACAAGGTGGTAAGTCTCAGTAAAATCGAGACGGATACTGCAGCCTGATTAAAAAAAAAGGCCGCCCATTTGGGCGGCCTAATCATTGATAAAAAGCTTATTCATTTTCCGATAACGGTACCGGTAAAGTATTGAATATTTGGTCGCCGGTTCTGTCTACAGGCAGCGTATTGGAAAGGTTATACCTTCTCAGATCAAACATCCTGTGATTTTCACACCAGAGAGAATAACGTCTCTGATTCAACATCTCTGTAGTTAGCGCCTCTGCAGTCAGTGCACCGGTATATACGGGCAAAGAAGCAGAATTTCTAATCACATTAATCGCATCTTCTGCCTCAAAAAGATCGTTGGCCAAAATATTAGCCTCGGCATATACCAGAACCAATTCCTCATTCCGTAACATATCAATTGGAGATATGTTTGAAGCGTACAAGGCCGTTTGAAAATCCCCAGAGAGTCCGTCCTGAGTCGTAGGATTAGCCCGTATCAGCGTTTTGTTATCCACACGGGTATCTCCTGCTTCAGCATCGGCAATAAATGAAGGGTGCACTATGATTTGGTCTCCATTGTTATCCGGGATCTTAAAGAGCCCATTGGTGAAGTCACCACTGTCCAAACTATAGACGTGCTTAGGTCCGATAGTCAGGTCTCCAGCGAGATCAAAATACGAATTTGATAGTGCAGTCAAGGCGGCATTTCCATCCCCGGCATACACAGCAGCGACCGCAGCTATAGCTCTGTTGAATTCCGCAAAGCCACTCGGAGTATCAAAACCTGAGAAACCGGCAAGAGGAAAAGCAAATTCTGCCCCTGCCCCATTGAGATCAGTTAAAGCTTCATCCAGCAAGGACCTCACGGCTGTCAGGGCTGCATCAAATTCAAGAATAGGTCCAAGGTTATCAGGATCGGCTACGTCAATCCGTGCGCGGTTATACGATTTTAAAACCTCGATCAGCTCAAAGGCGATTATGGTTTTAGCGTACC
>JABDQM010000238.1 GCA_013042315.1 Flavobacteriaceae bacterium
GCAGAGGTTAAGGTTACCTTGGCGCCATAAGCGCGCATAGTCTGAACCCGTTCCCTTGTAGCATTTTCGGGCATCACGAGTTCTATCCTCAAATCAAAGAGACTCGCTATCATGGCCAAGGCAATTCCGGTATTGCCGCTAGTGGCTTCAATAAGCCGGGTCTGTTTTGTAATTTCTCCCCTTTCGAGTCCGCCAGCGAGCATATTCAGGGCGGCTCTGTCTTTTACACTCCCACCGGGATTTTGTCCTTCCAATTTAAAATACAATTGAACATCGGGATTCTGATGTAAGACTTTTGACTTTACCAGGGGGGTATTTCCAATAAGATCTGTTACGCTATGTGTCATTGTCTTTTAGTCTGATTTCGATCTCCGGAGAGTGATAAACCTTTGAATTGGCTGGAACCGAACTTGTCAGCCAGGCATTCCCGCCAATGATAGAATTTGCGCCAATAACCGTTTCCCCTCCCAGGATAGTGGCGTTGGCGTAAATGGTGACATTATCTTCAATCGTGGGGTGTCTTTTGGTGTTACTGAGATATTTGGCCACATAAAGCGCACCAAGAGTAACCCCCTGATAGATCTTAACGTGATCGTGTATAACTGCTGTCTCACCAATCACCACCCCTGTAGCATGGTCAATAAAAAATGATTTGCCAATGTGAGCTCCGGGATTGATGTCGACACCGGTCTGTCTGTGAGCGTACTCAGTCATCAATCTGGGAACCAGAGGGAATTTGTGTTTGTAAAACTCATGTGCGAGGCGATAAATCGCAATGGCATAAAAACCGGGATAGGCCAGGTACACCTCCTCAATAGACTGGGTTGCCGGATCACAATCTGCTATAGCCTGAGCATCTAAATTGAGCTTTTCCAGCACCGTAGGAAGGGACTGAAAGTAGTCTTCCCAGACGGAGCCACACGACTTTTCAGGATCCCAGCACGCTAAGGTTACCAGCAGATCGAACTGCTGCTTCAGCTTTGGCAAGTTGTCTCTAAATGGCGTTTCTATATCAAAAAGGGAGAGAAATAAAAGATCCGTAAACGCCTCAGTTTCTCTTTTGAGTCTGAATCTGAGATTCGGTTGGGTCTTATTTTGTTTAATTTTATCAATGATGATATCCTGACTATCCATAGGTTCTTTTTACAAAATAAAATTAACCAATAATTAAAAAGGCCCTTATTTAAAAAGGTTAACTTTAATACAAAACTTTATAAAGCTAAACTTTATGGAAACCACAAGCATCAGTAAGGAAGCCCTGGAATTCTTAAAGAAATTATCTGCGAATAATAACCGCGACTGGTTTCAGGAGCATAAAAGCGAGTTCAAAGGACATGAGAAGGAGGTTAAAGAGTTCTATCTGACCCTTATGGAGCAAATGAGTCTTCATGACGAACTAGACAAATTTAAAATGTTTCGCATTTATCGGGATGTTCGTTTTTCCAAAGATAAAACGCCATACAAAACCCATTATGCAGGATCTTTCAGCAGGGCCGGTAAGGCCTTGCGAGGAGGTTATTACGCAAGGATAAAACCCGGGGAAACTTTTATAGCTGTAGGCTTTTGGGATCCAAATAAGGAGGACCTTTTAAGGATTCGCAAAGAGTTAGAGACAAATGCCGATGAATTTCGGAAGGTCATCGGAGCAAAGAAATTAAGAACTATCTGGGGCGACCTCACAGGAGATGAACTTAAAACGGCGCCAAAGGGATTCGACAAGGAGCACCCGGACATCGACCTTATTAGAAAAAAACAATTCATCTTTGTCCGGAACTTCACCGACAAAGAAGTGATATCTTCTAATTTTATTTCAAAAGTTGATGATTCTTTTAAGGCCATCAGGCCTTATTTCGATCTTATGAGTGAAATTCTCACGACCAATCTCAACGGGGAATCCTTATTGCGATAAGGTAGCGAGCTCAAATAGTTGAACCTGATCTTTCAGCCGCTCTATCACCATATTCATCATTCGCTTATTGAGTGCTGAAGAATTCTGGATGTAGGTCTCGTACTCCTCCACAGTGTATTGCCCAATGATCATTCCCTTGAGAGAATTCCTGAATTTCACGTCTTTTTGTATGGCGTGTTCGATGTATTCGAGCTTTTTGGGTAGCGTAAGTCCGTGAAAGAAATTTTTGTGTTTCTGCACATAATTACGGAATGCTGCGATTAAAAGTGCGTTTTGAAATTTGATAATAGGCCTTAAGGTTGCGTTTTGGAATCTTTCATCCCCACTCATTTCATCAGTAATGCGGGCATTAGGTAATAAAGGACGAAACCTCAGAAGCTCGGTAGATCTATCGTTCATCGTTGAAGTTTTAATAAAATTAGAAAATCATTGAGGGGGCATTTTGCAAAAATCAATTACTTGTTAACGGCTTTATGAACAAATGCCCGGAACTTTAGAGTAGTTCCTTTGCAATTTCTGCCCAATTATTTACCCTTTCGAAATGATTGGTTTTAATATTGTGTGGCGAAGTAAACAACAAAGGTCGGCCTACAAAATTCTCCAAATTATGGGATCGGTCATCAATAAGAATATCACCTCTGAGTATCTGTTTATCACCACAGAGTATTCGATTTTTCCAATGAATAAAAGGGAAATGTTCATCGAGCCACTGGTGCTTTTCAAGTAGAGAATTTGGAAATTGCATAGCTGCCGAAGCGACGTACAGGGCGTATTTATCATTTAATTCCTTCAGGACTTCGATGCTGTTTGGCATGGGACGAAGACCCCTGAAAAATCCCTCGGCGTAGTAGTGCTGCCAGATGCTATCTTTTCTGGTTTCCGGTACTTTTTGCCAAACCTCATGGCCCATGCATTCCTCTTTAGTAAGGTTTTCACCAAATTGCTCATTGTAATATTCTATGTGGGCAGTGTAGGTGTCTGCCATCACTTCATCCATATCTACAAAAAGGATCATAAGCTTAGCTTTTATGCGAATTTCTTAAAATTAAAAGGAACTAAAGGTTGGCTTTGGATTAGTTTAACAGAAGTTCTCGATTTAAATTCTATCGGGAACAGGAGTTGACAATTATTAGCCCTTTGAATTGTCAAATTGATAATTCGATACCTTACGGACTCAATACCACCTTCGGGAAGTATTAATATTGGTAATTTTGCATCAAATTATTGATTATGAGATTTCACACTAGAAAATGGGTAAAACCCGAAGACCTCAACGCCAATCAAACCCTATTTGGAGGAAGATTACTCTCCTGGATTGACGAAGAGGCTGCACTATACAGCATCATACAGCTCGAAAACAAAAAAGTGGTCACCAAATACATGTCGGAGATCAACTTTATGAGTACAGCTCATCAGGGGGACATCATAGAAATAGGGATAGAGGTTATCAAATTTGGAAAATCATCGCTGGTCCTAAAATGCGAAGCGCGGAATAAAATGAACCGGGAGACCATACTAACAGTCGACAATATCATTATGGTGAACCTAGATTCTAATGGCAAGCCTCTACCACATGGTAAGACGAAAATAGAATACGTAAAAGACCGACTGGCTGAAGAGGAGGACGATTAATCTATTGTATTTCCATAGCTACGGCCTGCACTTCATCGAGCACGCGAAGTAAATTTTCACCCCACAGTTTTGCGATCTCTTCTTCTGAATAACCCCTTTTCACTAGTTCCAAGGTGACGTTGAAGGTTTCTGAAGCATCGGACCATCCTTCGATTCCACCGCCTCCGTCGAAATCTGAGCTTATGCCTACATGGTCTATCCCGATAAGGTCCACCATATAATCGATATGATCTACAAAATCGGATACATTCACCGCAGGTGGTACATCGGTTTTAGTTTTGGCTAGTTCTTTTCCCATAGCCATCACCTTGGGATAATTTTCAATAAATTCAGCCCGTTGCTCCGGACTCAAACTTCTGAACTGTGATCTTTCATACCAATTGATGTCCAGGGAATCAGCTACCTGCTGATACAATTCCTTCATATAGGCTTTGTATTTCTCGTCTTTTTCGGTATTCAGATAAGAACTAAAGGCTACAGTTTGTACAACACCGCCGTTTTCTTTTAACCATTGCAGTTGTTCGTCATCGAGGTTCCGACTGTGATCGCATAATGCCCGTGCCGAAGAATGAGAAGCGATTAATGGAGCTTTACTCAGTTCTATCATTTGCTTCATAGAGGACTTTGCCGGATGTGAAATATCAATCATTATACCAAGTCTATTCATCTCATATACAGCATTTTTGCCTATTTCACTTAAACCATTATGTGACCAAACACTATCCGCTTCACCCGTGTTGGAGTCGGCAAACTGACTATGTCCATTGTGCGAAAGAGAGACATATCGGGCACCTAACTGATGGTACTTCTCAAAATTGGCGAGATCTTCGCCTATGGGATAGGCATTTTCAACCCCGATCATAGCCACTTTTTTACCTTCTTTATGGAGTTCTCTGACCTCTTGGGAAGAAAGTGCCAGCCCAATTTGATCGGGGGCTATATCCTCACAAAGGCGGTGTATGGCATCAAACTTAGCCATGGCATTTTCTTCTGCTCTGGCATATGCTGTTGGTGTCAGCGAATCCTGTCCGGTATAAACAATAAGCCAAGCAACGTCTAGTCCGCCTTCTTCCATTTTGGGAATGTTCAGCTGTGTTTCGAGGCGTTGAGTATAGTTTATACTATCCGTGAAATTCTTCACATTGATATCATCATGAGTGTCGATAGTGATGACCTTTTCGTGAATTTCTCTTGCTTTAGCAGTTAGTGCTTCAGGGTCTTCCTTTTTCGTTTCAGAACAGGAAATGATCGATAAAAGACAGATAAAGGAGATGAAATACTTCATATTGCAAATATTAGACCTACAAATAAAGCAATTTGACAACACATTCCATAGCCTAGGTAACATTTAATTGCCATCCCCTGATTTTATGGGGATTTTAGTCAGGTATATACACAACAAAACCCCAAACTTGAAATCTAAAAACCTACTCACACAAATCACCGATCTGGAATCGGCCCTACACAACTTTTCTTTCGAAGAACTCAGCACAGCTGAGGCAGCAAGATTGAAACAATCATTTGATCTTTTTAAAAACGAATTGGAGGCTAAATTCTGGGGTTTTGATCCTGAAGTTGAAAAGTCATCCAAACCGGGCAGGGAACAAGATGTGTTCTCCCCAAAGGACGACAAGGAGGAATCGTCACTTATTGCTAAAGTGAGCCATGAGATCCGCACTCCCCTCAATGGCATTATTGGCTTTGCAGATCTCATGAAGGAGGGAGAACTCAATGAAGTTCAGGAAGAACAAGTAAATGCGATTTTGACGGCATCAAGTTCCCTGATGGAGATCATCAACGAATTGTTGGAATATTCCAAGTTGGAGGCCGGGAAGGAAGAGTTTAAAATAGTGCCTTTTAATTTTCACAATCTCATCAGGGAAGTTTCATACCTCTGTGAGACCCTTATCGTGGATAAGAAAATTGCCTTTGAAGTGAAAATTGATCCTGAAATCCCGCAATTTTTACTGGGAGACCCATCAAAGCTTAGTCAGGTTTTACTGAACCTTCTGGGTAACGCCATAAAGTTTACAGATGAAGGAAAAGTTACACTTTACTCAAAATTAAAGGCCATAAATGCGGGAAGAGTTGGTATCGATTTCTTTATCTCGGATACGGGTATTGGCATTCCCAAAGAAGACATACTTCATATTTTCAACGCTTTTAAAAGGGCCAGTCAGCATACCTTTTCCAAGTATGGAGGTACCGGACTCGGATTGAGTATTGTAAAGCAGATCGTCAACAGGCTGGGAGGTAACATAAGTGTTGAAAGTGAAGTAAATAAAGGCACAACATTCCAGATGCATCTCGAATATGAGGCGGGAAAAGAGGGAAAGACAAAAGAAGTAAAGAGCTCTGATACTAGTCCGGCAGAAGTCGAGGCCTTAGCTGTTCTTGTTTTCGAGGATAACCCGCTTAATCAATGGCTGATAAAGAAACGCCTGAAGGAATGGGGTTGCACATACTTCGTTACAGAACATGCCGAGACGGGCTTAAAAATACTTGAAGAAAAAAATATTCATCTCGTCTTAATGGATCTGCACATGCCGGTTGTAGACGGCTATGAAATCACCCAAATGATAAGGGCCTCAGATAATTCGAGGATTTCAAAAGTACCTGTGATTGCATTAACTGCTGATTTTTCCGTCAATGACAAAGAGAAGGCTGCCGAGAAGGGAATTGACGACTACATTTTAAAACCCTATACCCCTGAGGAGTTGCTGGAGAAACTCATCCAATACGGCTTTTCAAATGGCAAGGAAGATGCACCACCGAAAAAGAACAGGGATCTTGGATCTTTTCAAAAAAAGCTAGTACCGGAAATGTCCATAGACCTAACAGGGATGTTGGAAGATTGCATGGGGGAGGTGGATATGCTAGAGGAATTGCTGAATCTTTTTAAAGGAAATGTCCTTGAGTTCATCGGAAAGGCTAAGATGCACTTAAAAAATAAAGATTATGAGCAATTGCAATTTGTTGCCCATAAGCTAAAATCCGGTCTGGCTATGGTTCAGGCGGCAAACTTGCTTATTCTGGTTCAACAGATTCAGGAGCATTGCAAGACAGACAAGAATCACGATCAAATGCAATACCTGTACGAACAGTTTATTAAAGAATATCCGATGGTGGAATTTGTTTTGGACAAGGAAATGAACCGATTGAAAAAGGAAAATAAATAACGGGCTTATGAAAAGTGTTTTACTTGCAGACGACGATGAATTGCTAGCCTCGCTCTTGAATTACAGGTTGGATAAGGCCGGTTACAAGGTGCATTGGTCTTGTGATGGTCGGGAAGTCAAAGAAGAACTCGAAAAGCAAATACCCGACATTATTGTGAGTGACATTATGATGCCCTATTTCTCAGGTCTGGAACTGGTAGATTACGTAAGGAACACCCTGCAGTCTAAAGTGCCCATCATCATTATCTCTAGTGCAGGAAATGAAGAGAATGTGCTCTCGGCTTTTGAGTTAGGTGCTAACGATTTTATAGCGAAACCCGTTAGCCCTTCTGAACTCCTCGTGAGAGTAACCCGTGAACTTAGCAAAATCTGATTATTGTTTAGAACAGAACTAACATATCAAATTTACTCACTGCTGAGTATTCCAAAGATCCACACGGATCTTTTGTGGGATCTTAGTGTCTTGTTAGGTAGTCTGTGTATTCTCTATTTTGGTTTTATCTTTTTCTTCCGGAACAGGCTCTCTGCAAAAACGCGGAACATCAGTGAGCGAAGGAAACAACTCACCCCCATTATAAGTAATTTTCTCTTCTATGGGGAAGATGCCAGTAAAGAAGAAAAGTACGAATACGTAGAGCTAAAGGTGGAAATCCGGGAGTTTATTAAAGACCCTATCAACCGAAGTATTCTCAAGGAAATTCTTTTAGACCTGCAACGCGATCTCACGGGTGATGCCAGGCAAAGACTATTCTTACTCTACAAGGATTTTGACCTTCACCTTGATGCTTTTGCTAAGCTTAACAGCTGGCGTTGGCAGATTGTCACCAAAGGGATTGTGGAATTAACACAAATGCAGGTAGAGGAAGCCTATACACAGATCAAGAAGTTTATAAATCACAAGCGAAATGTCATTCGCAGACATGCTCAGATTGCCACCGTTTCCTTAAAACACGAAGGAATCGGCCAATTCCTGGATAGCACCAAGTACCCTATATCCGAATGGCAGCAAATTAAGATCCTCGAAATACTTCGCAACAAAGAAGACTATATACCTCCAAATTTCAGGGTTTGGCTTACTTCAAAAAATAAAGATGTGGTCTTATTCGCGCTAAGACTGATCAGGCATTACAATCAGACAGATGCGAATGCCTCTGTCACTGAACTTTTGAAGCACAGAAACGAGGAAGTAAAACAAGCTGCCATTGAGTGTATTAAGGAATTTGGAATCACTGAAGCCATTCCAACCTTAATGGCCTCGTTTAAAAGGGCTAAAAGAGATTCCCGAATTTTTATTCTCGATGCTATAGGTGCAATCGGAGGAGAAGAACACATCCCCTTTTTACTAGAAGTGCATCAAAAAATTTCAAATTTTAATGTAAAGAGCAAGGCATTGGGGGCCATAAATTCTATTTCGCCGGAAACAGTTCTCCCTCTTGATAATCTGGATCCGCTTATTGAAGTTTCCGATCAGGCTGTGGTGCTGGAGAATGAGGAGCAGCCGGTTGCCGAGGAAAGCGTAGAACAGGAATTAAACGAGTCGCCCACAGAAACGATAGAAGACAACATCGAAATCACTGAGGAAGGCAGTGAGCTCTTTTACGAAGATCTAGACATATTCGAGTATTGTTTTATGGAAGAGCTCAATGAGATTCTAGACCAACAACATATTGACGATGATGATTTAGAAGTAAAATACTTGCCACTCGACTTTTTACCCGTCGTCATAGAAAAACCAACCGCCATGGATAAGAAACAACCGAAAAAGAAATGGAAAAAAAAGCTCAGGAAGCTTAAAGTTTCCTATGAGGAAGTTCATCCGGATGAAAACTTCAGGAAAGAACTGGAGGAGATCCTCAGTAGGGTAGAAGTGCCCGACATTGACGGGAATATGGAAACCGAATATCTCAACTTCAACTTTCTGCCCTTTGTGATAGATGAAAACTCTGAGAGTCAAAACCTTCCAAAGCTATTGCAACAAATCAATGAAATGGAAGTCGACGGTGTTGAAATTGTACTTCCTGAGAAAAAAGACAAGTCTGGAAACACAAATAAGGCTGATGCAGGTTTACCTGAACCGGTTGAAGAAGATCTTGATGCCTGCGCAATGGTTGACTGGGAGGATATTGATTTCGACGAAGAAGAATTGAAAAATGATGTTGCTGAGGAGGAAAAAGTTAAGGAGTCTGATTCACTTCAGGATATCAAGGTGAATGAAAAGACCACATTTGGGTTTAGCATATTTGAAGAGTTATTCCGAAGCTGCGATGTAGACTCTAAACTGATCCTGATGAATGAAATTCTCGATCTCGGAGATCAGAAAGAACTCGCTTTCTTAAAATCACTCTTTAAAGATTCCAGTGGAAAAGTGCGCGATCAGGCCAAGAGAACTGCAGCTTTGCTGAGCGAAAAACTGAGGAAAGAGGGTACAAAAGAGATGGAACAAGAGAGCCTGGTGAAGTGGGAAAGGAATTCAGAAGTAAACACCCTATTGAATTTTGACATGACCTTAAATGGGCCCGAATCCAAAAAGACAAGAGACTAAGCATGGATAACAGTGTTTTTAATGTGATTTTAGAATACCTGAACATCGTTTTCCTGGTGTTTTCATTGGTATTGTTCTCGCTGTATATCCTAATGGCTTATCTCGCGACGCGTAATTCAATACATTACAAGCACAAAAATAGTTTTGGGGATATCTCGAAGACATTGGGATCTCCACTGGCACCCGGCATCACCATAATAGCACCCGCCTACAATGAAGGACTGACGATCGTTGAAAACGTAAGGTCCCTGCTTTCATTGCAGTATGTGAATTATGAGGTGATGGTGGTAAACGACGGAAGTAAGGACGATACCTTGGAAAAACTTATCGAGGCTTACGACCTAAAAAAAATTGAAAGGGATATTGACCCGGCTATTAAGTCGAAGCCCGTTCGCGGAATCTACAAATCGGAACAGCGCTCCTTTGCCAAATTAACCGTGGTTGATAAGGCCAATGGCGGAAAGTCGGATGCTCTTAATGCAGGGATTTATCTCTCAGAGAACAAGTATGTGGGATGTATTGATGTGGACTGTCTTATAGTTCCTGAAGCCCTTTTACATGTGGTCAAATCATTCTATCAGCATTCCGATAAGCGTGTGATCGCCGTGGGGGGTGTAATTCGCGTGGCCAACTCCTGTAAAATATCCGGTGGGACCCTGGAAGAGATCAGATTGCCAAAAAACTGGCTGGCAAAATTCCAGTTACTGGAGTACACTAGATCTTTTCTCTTAGGAAGAATGGCCTGGGCCAGGATAGACAGTCTGTTGATCATATCGGGAGCCTTTGGGTTTTTCGATCGTGAGATCGCCCTGGCAGTGGGGGGATATGATACCCAGACCGTAGGGGAGGACATGGAGATCATCTTTAGGATGAGACGATATATGCACGATAGGGATGAGCCCTATCACGTTGCCTATATCCCTGATCCGCTTTGTTGGACAGAAGTACCCGAAGACCTCAATATTTTTATAAACCAGCGAGACCGTTGGTCCAGAGGAAATTTAGAAACATTGAACACACATAAAGACATGTTCTTTAATCCCAAATACGGGAGATTAGGCATGTTGAGTTATCCCTATTGGTTTTTCTATGAATGGCTGGCACCATTACTCGAATTTGTAGGGCTATTGGCCGTGACCATCTTTATCTACCTAGGTATCATTAACTGGGATTTCTTTATCGCCATTACCATCACAATTTACCTTTTCTCAATCATGTTCTCGTTCTATGCGATCCTTTGGGAAATCTATTCCTATAATCAATATTCAAAGACTAAGGACATACTAACCCTTATGCTGGTAGCCATCCTGGAACCCTTGTTCTTTCATCCATTGGTTGTGTGGTCTTCAGTGCGAGGGAATTATAAAAAATTATTTAAAATCAGATCTGGATGGGGTTCACAGGTCAGAAAAGGATTTGCTAAGGCGTAAAGATGCAGACAGATATCAACATAGGAGCCAAGAAACGGGATTTGCGTGATTTTATCAGGCTTGTCCTGGCATTTTTCCTGTGCCTGGGAGTATTGTCTCTTTACCAAAATACAAGGCTTTACGGGGCGGGGGTTCTCGATGGGGTATTCAATAAGAGCTTTCTGCTTTTGCTTGTCCATCACCTCGGTTTCACCTCTCTCACGGCCTTATTCCTGGTCTTCCTTTACAAATTCCTCGAGAGGTTACAACCCAACCTCGGGTTTAAGACGGTAGTTGTAGTATTGGTCGCCCTTCTTGGAATAGAGGGTTTACTCACCAAGTACTACGTGGATAATTATGAAATTCTAGGCGCAGGCTTTTCTGAACAAATAAATGATAACAAGGGATTGTCTCTGCTTTACTACAGCCCGGTTTTCCTTTTCCTCAGTGTGGTTCTTATGTATGTGTTCTTTCGTATGACAACCAACATTTACGATCTGATCAGCAGGATGTACCCTTTCACCATAATACTTTTCAGTCTTTTTCTGGCTACGCTGATCACCAGGAAAAATCCCGTAAATGAAAATAAGACACAACACCTGATTTACCATCGCGCAGAGGAATCATTGAATTTTTACAAGTATGAGGGGCAGGCAGAGTACCCGCTCCTAAAATCGCTTAAACCATCCGGGGAGCTAGCCGATTATTTCCAGCTTAAAACACAACAACCTAACCTGGTATTCATCGTTTTGGATGGGGTTGGATCTGATTTTGTTGGAGAAAATGCCAGCTATAAAGCCTTTATGCCATACTTGAATGGTTTGGTCAATAAATCATTGTATTGGCCTCATAATTTGAGTAATACGGGAGAATCAACTGCCAGTATCCCAACCATTTTAGGTTCCTTGCCCTTTGGAGAGGAAGGATTTTCCAATATAGAGACTAATACAAATCGATATACCTTAATTGATCTGTTGAAGCAAAATGGATACTATACCTCCTTTCACTTTGGAGGCAATGCATCCTTAAACAACCTTGGAAAATTTCTGTATGAAGAGGAGATTGATTACTTGTCAGACCGAAAGGCTTTCGGACCTCAATACAAACAACAACAACCCGATGCTGCCGGTATTTCTCTTGGTTACCCAGACGCTGAGTTATTCAGCAGGTGGTTGGATGATTTTCAGAGTACAGATGGCCCCAGGGTAGATATCTTCCTTACCCAAAGCACTAAAAACCCATTTCATATTCCCAATGAGGATAAGTATGAGATGGAGTTACAGAATATTCTGGCTTCAGAACAATTTGAGGGTCGTAGCGAAAGACTCATCGAAAAAAATGAAGAAGTTTTTAGCAGCTTGCTTTACGCAGATAAGGCCATGGCTGATTTTATGGAGGGTTACAAGCGAAAGTCCGAATACTACAATACCATCTTTATCATTACCGGAAGTCATAATTTAAGTGATCTGCCGCAGTCAGATTATCTGGATCGCTATAGGGTGCCCTTGTTGATGTACAGTCCGATGTTAAAATCACCGGCTCGGATGGGATCGTTAGTGGCACATAGTGATATTTTACCGGAGCTGGCAGGATTATATCACAGCGCTTATAAAACGGAGTTGCCTGAGCAGGTGGCTTGGCTGGGGGATGGACTGGTACATCAGGGATACATAAAAGAAGGGAAGGAGATCCCGCTCTTCAGACATCGTAAAAACATTCAGGAATTTATAAAAGGCAATCTATGCATTTCGGGAAATTCGTTATACAAAATAGGGAGTGATCTCAGTTTGTACGATCCGGAATCTACTGAACAAAAAGAAGATCTTAAGTCGGCCTTCAGAGAATTCAAAGCCATCAACCAATATGTGACAGAACAAAACAAGCTGATCCCGGTTTCCAATGATCAAAGGCAAGTAGCATCCCGCGAAAGTAAGTCGGATATGGTATGGATCAACAGCGTCTTTAACAGTGATGACTACGATAATGCCTACAGAACCGCCAGGGATTTGGCCATCGAAGGAGATAAAGAACGGGCACTGTTGCTTTGCGATCATATCCTTAAAGAGGTCCCCGGGCATGCCGATACGGAAATCTTAAAAGGCCGGATTTATGCCTGGAACCAAGACTACACTCAGGCAGCTATCATACTAGAAAAGGCCATAAGAAAATATCCTGTTTATGCCGACGGCTATTCTGCCTTGCTGGATGTGTATTTCTGGGCAGATACTAATTATAAGGTAACAGACCTGAAGAAACTGATCAGGAAACACAGAATTGGCAGTGAGGAATTAACCGAGAAGATCAAAAGGGCCGAGGATAAGATGAAACAAGATCAGACCCTTTTTAGCAGTGAGAATCTCGGATACCTGAATTTTGAAGAAGACGGTTATGAATAAGAGCATAAGACATACCTTATGGATCTGTATGGGGATCATTCTCCTCGGGGTCTGCCCCAGCCATTTGCAGGCTCAGGAATTGGCTTATAACGGAGATCCCGACCTTTCTTTACGCAGGGCAATGGCTCTTGCCAGCGATGGCCGCAGAGAGGAGGCAAGGGATACACTGCACAATATCCTGAATCAGTATCCCGATTATATAGACGTTAAGAGTTTAATTGCGAAAACCTATAGTTGGGACGGAGATTATGAAGAAGCCCGAAAGCATTTTAACAGGATTACCTCAGATGAGAGGAAGAATAAGGAGGTCTGGGTGGCTGCGATCCGAAATGAGATTTTTGCTCTAAACAGAAACACAGCGCTAGGTTTAGCCAATAAAGCGCTGCTTTACCTTCCGGAAGATAAAGAATTGGATTCTTTAAGGACCCGGATTATTGGTGCGTGGGAGGATCCTTCCAGCTCATCTCCACCGGATAAAGGAGAGGCGACGGAAGCCAACGAACGCAGCAATTCCGTTGCTGTTTTCAGTTCTGCTGATATTTTCGATGTAGTTTTTGATCCGATGTATTACTCGGGTCTCGAGTTTAATTTTGGTACTAAATATGGAAAAATCATTCCCAGGATCAATTATAGTAATCGATTCCAAATTGACGGAACCCAATATGAAATAGATCTGTACCCCCAATTTTCCAAAAAGGTTTACGCCTATTTAAATTACGGCTACAGTCGGTCCGAGATCTATCCCGAACACAGGGTAGGGGGTGATCTGTACGTAAACCTGCCCAAGGGCTTTGAAACTTCTCTGGGAGCCCGATTCTTATCCTTTACCGATAGTGATGTCGCTATTTTTACTGGTTCGGCCGGATTCTACAAGGGGAATTACTACCTGTCATTGCGGCCATACGTAACTCCCAGAAAGAATAGTACCATGGGTATTTCAGGGGTTCTTACAGCCAGGAAGTATTTAAAAGATGCGAATAATTATATCGGTATAAATGCCGGGATGGGCTTCATGCCTGAATTCAGGCAATTTTTGGCGAATACCACTCTGGTTGCGGAAACCCTTTTGTTTGTGGAATCACAGCAGCTGATGGCTGAATATCAATTTTCATTCAAAGATAATCCCTCACTATACCGAGCACATTTAGGGATCACAAGACAGGAATTCATATTTGCTGCCGGAAACTATTTCTGGGCCATTTCTGCCGGGTTGAGATACCAGGTTCGCTTCTAATACCGCAATAAGTACCTCATAAAATGCGTTATATACAACAATTATTTACCAGTACACCACAAACAGTTGTTGCTTTTGAGAAGAAAAAATATTTTTAGTACATAATCATTGAGCCCCAGATCTCACTAAAAACCAAACAGACATGTTATATGATACCTACGGCGAGGAATATTTAAACTTCCTCAAAGACTTGAATGAAATTCTGAGTGTTAATGAATTAGCAGAACTGGATTATCTCTAGATGATCGGTGAACCTTAAAACCCCAAAGCTTATGGCAAATCCAAATTATGACAACGCGGCTTATTTAAACTTTATTGAGGATCTCAACGAGATCTTGAAAGATTTCGAAATAAGTAGATTAAGCTGCTCTTAAGAGTTTTAGTGTATAGAATGTTCAAAGAAAAAAAGGAAGCCATTTGGCTTCCTTTTTCATTTATATCTCAATAAAACTTATCCTAAATAGGCCTTGAGCAACTTACTGCGCGTATTGTGCCGTAGTTTTCGAATGGCTTTCTCCCTGATCTGTCTTACTCGCTCACGGGTAAGGTCGAAAGTCTGGCCGATCTCCGCAAGGGTCATCGACTGTTGATCTCCTATTCCGTAATACAATTTAACTACATCCGCCTCGCGGGGAGAGAGGGTGTCTAGAGCACGGTTGATCTCCGTATTAAGCGACTGCTGCATTAAGCCTTTGTCTGGCTTAGGCGATTCGCCGGAGCGCATTACATCATAAAGGTTAGAATCTTCTCCCTCTTTTAGTGGAGCATCCATAGATACATGCCTTCCTGAATTCTTTATTGACTGTTTTACCTCACTTACCGTCATTTCGAGTTCCTGTGCGATCTCTTCAGCAGAAGGAGGTCTTTCATGTGCCTGCTCCAGGTAAGAAAAGGCTTTTTTGATCTTATTAATGGATCCAATTTTATTTAAAGGAAGTCGAACAACTCTCGACTGCTCTGCCAGGGCTTGTAGGATAGACTGTCTGATCCACCATACCGCATAGGAGATAAATTTAAACCCACGGGTTTCATCAAATCGTTTTGCGGCCTTTACCAGACCCACATTACCTTCATTGATTAGATCGGGAAGTGTAAGGCCCTGATTTTGGTATTGTTTAGCAACGGAGACCACAAACCTCAAATTGGCGTTTGTCAGTTTCTCAAGTGCCAGTTGATCGCCTGCCCTGATTCGCTGGGCCAATTCTACTTCTTCATTTGCAGTGATCAAATCTATTTTACTGATATCCTGCAAGTACTTATCCAAGGATTTTGATTCTCTGTTGGTGACCTGCTTGATTATCTTAAGTTGCCTCATATATCTTGATAAGTTTAATGATTACATTCTCTCATTATACACTTTATTTCTGTCTTTTCCAAAAGCAACCCCCCAATCTTATACATATTTTATGAGAACTTTAATATTTCTCTCGACCTACGGTAAAATATAGGGTTTTGCCATGCACCTTATCGGATATTTGGAGTGTATTCGATACCTTTACAGGCTGTATAGAGCGTGAAATGAGTAAGTCGGCATTGAAGAAATATCTGGGAGAGCTAAAAAAAAGAGATCTGGAATTGCAAATAATGGATCTCTACGAGCGATTTCCCCAGGTGAAAACCTATTACAATTTTGTCTTTAATCCCAAAGAAGATAAATTAATGGGAGAGGCGAAAGCTAAAATTTCCAATGAATATTTTCCTCTGAAAAGAAGGCGCGCCAGAGCCAGACGATCCGTTGCCCAAAAATTCATAAAACAGTACGGTAAATTGGGGATGGATCCCCACCTTTTAGCAGATCTCATGGTTTTCAATATAGAGACAGCTCAGCGCTACTCGGCTTCGCACAAAGTAAATGAGGCTTTTTACAGAAGTATGTTGCGTTCTTTCCGGGAAGCTGTTCAACATCTTAC
>JABDQM010000240.1 GCA_013042315.1 Flavobacteriaceae bacterium
GTTCCCTCCTGCAAAGGAAGTAATGAAATTGGAAATATTCCCTCCCGGACAGGCGGCCACAAGGATCATCCCCAGTGCAATACTCGGTATGGGTTTTATCAGAAGGACAAGTAAAAAAGTGAGAAAGGGCAATGCCAGGAACTGGCAGATCACCCCAACCAGTACAGGGCGGGGATTTTTAAACAAGGCCTTGAAATCAGAAATCCTGATATGCAGTGCCACTCCAAACATGATTAATGCCAGGATGCTATTGAGGATCCAGAGCGTTTCTGTGGAAAAATCTATACGCGCCGCGTCAAGGGTTGAATTGATCACTTGTTTTTTTAGCTAAAAACCAAAGGGCTTTAATTCAAATATAAACAGATTCATTTACAAGGCATCTCTCCGGGTAGGATCTGCAATTTGAGTTGTATAGCGATTGGATAAAACAATGGATTTAACCATAATTTGATACGAGGTATGTATTTTTGTAAGTGAAGAAAAAAATTATGGCACGAACACCTAGTAATATGCTGCCTTTAGGCACCAAGGCACCATCTTTTAAGCTGATGGACACCATTTCGGACGCCACGCTTGGCCTTGATGATATAAAAGGTGAAAAAGGCACTGTGGTTATGTTTATCTGTAATCACTGTCCTTTTGTAAAACACGTCAATCATCAGCTGGTTTTAATGGCTAAGGAATATATGGACAAGGACATCGGTTTTGTGGCGATATCGAGTAATGACATTGAAAATTATCCTCAGGATGCTCCAGATCTGATGAAGGAAAATGCGAAGGAAGAAGGATATCCCTTTCCCTATTTATACGATGCAACCCAGACAGTGGCCAGGGCTTATGACGCCGCCTGTACACCCGATTTCTATCTCTTTGACAGTCAGCTGATTCTCGTTTACCGTGGACAATTAGACGACAGTCGACCTGGAAATGGCATTGCTGTCACCGGGAAAGATCTGCGTAAGGCGTTGGATAATCTACTCGCAGGAGAACCACAGGCCGAAGATCAAAAACCTAGTATTGGATGTAATATAAAATGGAAAGAGAACTAGAGCAGGGAGACCTCAACAATGTTCGTCTTGAACTGCTCGAGCCAGAGCAGCATGAAACCTATTGTAAGATAGGAGAACAAGCTTACAGGGACCATTATCTTCACCTCTGGCCCGAACAGAATCCTTCACCCTATATCAGAACTAGTTTTACACCTGAAAGTATCGCACGCGAATCCAGGGAGGAGAATACACTGCATTTTATGGTGTGCCGGAGTGAGAAATGTATCGGGATAGTAAAACTGGTAAAATTTCAACAGATTCGGGATCTCCCCCAATCAGCACCCATGTTTCTCGAAAAGATTTATCTGCTTAAGCGATATACCGGGAAAGGATACGGACAGGAGATTCTTGCACAAATAGAATCACTCAGCATTAGGGAAGGGACGAAAACCCTCTGGCTGGCGACTATGAAAAAGGGATTTCCTCTCCGATTCTATCAAAATCATGGTTTTAAAATTGTTGGGGAACAGCAGCTCCCATTCCAGGAATCGATTCCTGAAGAGCGGGGGATGTACATCCTAAGTAAAAGCCTTGCAGGGGAACATTAGGTATTACCAGTTCAACCGGTTAAGCAAGCCCTCTATATGTGCTAAATGGTGATTTCCATGCCAGGCATATCTTCCGGCATTTTCTTCCAGACTTGTTTCAATATCTCCATCAGGATGAATAAAAGTCCTCTGCCATTCTTCAGAGGAAAGACCATTGAGCAGATACACCAATTTTGCGTGTACCGACTCCAGATGATTAAGGGAAAGGTGTATCGGGGCTGTACTTGCGTCCTTTAATTTTGCCCACTCCTTTTCCAGGTAAGGTTTAATTACGGGCCTCTCTTCGGTCAGCGCCCATTTAAACCTGATATAACTGTGGTGGTGGCTATCTGCCAGATGATGCACAACCTGCCTCACTGTCCAGCCATCTGGACGATAAGGTGTATCCAACTGAGACTCCGACAAAGGGGTAACCAAATCCCTGAGGTTTACCGGAAGAGCTTCAATCTGAGCGATCCAATCCTTTAACTTAAGTGCACTGATCTTTTCAGGTCGGACAAAATGACCTATTGGATATTTTAATTTTTCAAGAGCTGTGTTTTCCATAATTCAAATGTTAGAAAGCGTTGAGCTTACAGAGAATGCTTAAGTTAAAAAATGAATTCTATTCAAACCGCTATTTCTTTTGAATTTTAATACAGATTTAACCTCTTGAATTATTTTAATTTTTATATCTCTATTAATTTTGTAGGACTAGTAGGATAATAACTAAAAAACATTGTACTTATGGCAACATTACGCTTAGGCGATACCGCCCCCGATTTTACTGCAGAAAGCTCTGTAGGAACTATAAATCTTTATTCCCATCTGGGTGACAGCTGGGGAATTTTATTCTCCCATCCGGCCGATTTTACCCCGGTGTGCACAACAGAACTTGGAACCGCGGCTAAATTCAAAAAGGAATTTGACAAGCGGAATGTAAAAATGCTGGCTCTGAGCGTCGACGGCAAGGATTCTCACAATGAATGGATCAAAGACATCAATGAAACTCAGAACACAGAGGTAAACTTTCCAATCATTGCTGATGAGGACAGAAAGGTATCAGATGCCTATGATATGATCCACCCTAAGGCTGATGACACTTTTACCGTTAGGTCTGTCTTTATTATTGCTCCTGATAAGACCATTAAACTGATACTCACCTACCCGGCATCTACAGGACGTAATTTCCATGAATTGTTGAGGGTTATCGACTCCCTCCAACTCACGGCCTATCGAAAAGTAGCTACCCCGGCCAACTGGAAGAACGGTGAAAAAGTAGTGGTGAGCCCTTCGATCAGTACCGAAGAAGCCAGGACATTATTTCCTAAAGGAGTGGAAGAAATCAAGCCTTATCTGAGACTTACACCCGACCCAAGTGTATAGGGAGTAGCGGATTACAGTAGCGTGATTTTTAAGAATAAATTCGAAATTACCTTTATTTCAAATATTTAAATGTACCTTTGCGGCTTAAACATTTTATTTTTATTATTATGAGTAAAGGAACAGTAAAATTCTTCAATGATTCTAAAGGCTATGGCTTTATTACTGAAGATGGTTCGCAAGAAGATCACTTTGTACACATTTCTGGCTTAATTGACGAAGTACGCGAAGGTGACGTTGTAGAATTTGAACTACAACAAGGAAAAAAAGGATTGAACGCCGTTAATGTGA
>JABDQM010000241.1 GCA_013042315.1 Flavobacteriaceae bacterium
GTGCTGTTCTTAGTCAGGATTGGCGTGTCAAAGCTGTAGGAATCACCGTCCGCTGCCAAAGCAGGTTTTCGGTCCTCTAGTTTTCCATCAACAATCACCTCCTTGGGGCTTTTCAGATCTTTAAACAGCATCACCTTTCCATACTTATCTAATAGAGCGGAAGTTTCTTTATGATGCTTGACGATTACCAGCTGAGCGAGGTCGGTATGTTGTACCTCCAATAACTCATTGGTGATTTGAAGATGTAACGCCCCATTTTTCTCTTGCAGGGAAGGCAAAGGCAAATAATCGGTCTTCTGGGCATTTTTAATAATATTACCGGGGTAAAGCTCCCCGGCAAATACTAAACCATCGCCGGTGTCTGCGTAAACAAAAGGACAAGAGCTCTTAGTCAAAGCCACTATTACCAAAATCAAAGCAAATGCACCAATGGTAGTGAGAGCTGCATTTACAACGGAGGTTGTGCCGTCTAAATTAACAACACCTATTTGATCGATCTGATCAAAAGAAATTGCGGTTGCCCCCAGAGAAAGTGGGGTACCATCCTTTAAAAAGATATGTACTTCATTGGATGGATTGGATTCTTTTCGTTTGTATCGATACGATCGTTTTGGCTTTATAATTTGGACAGAGGTATGCTCTTTGGCCAGCAATTCCAGGGTGCCTGTTAATTCAAGATTTTGTTCATTTACGGCAGCATTGGCAAGGTGCAGTGATGCATGGTTCCTATGGAGGATGATATACTTATCAGCCTCATTAAATGCACTGATTTGCCGGGCGGTTTCTGCCTCACCCTGTGCAGGAATTGACTTAACGCGATAATAGGAACAGCCTGTACTCAGATGTAAAAATGCAAAGCTTAGGATAACAGAAAGTAACGATCTGGTTTTACTGTGACGCTGAAAATAATTCAACGGCCTGAATTTCGTGTTGGATTGAGCTTTCATAGTCGAGAGTTTTAGGATCCCTTCCCAATCAAAAAATATATCTTAATGAGAGGAGATTAAGACTACTCGAAACTAGTAAAGCCGTTTCTTAGGAATGTCCGAAATCATGTGCAAATCAAGAATTGGGATATTTAAAAGTGCTGAGTCCTGTAATCACTAGGGGTCTGTCCGGTGAATTTTTTGAAGGCCGTGTAGAAGGTCGATTTAGAATTAAAGCCGCATTCCAGGCCGATGGCGACGATAGTATAGGGCTGGAAGGAAGTATCGGACAAGAGTTTCTTTGATTGTTCAACCCTGTATTCATTAATGTAGTCTGAAAAGTTCTGCCCGCTGTAGACATTTATCAATTTAGACAAGTGACCGGTACTCATTGAAAGGTCAGAAGCTAACTTTTCCAAACTCAACAGTGGGTCGAGGTACTTCTGATCTGCTATGATGTGTTCCTCCAAGACTCTGAAGCTTTTATCGTGTTTTTCATTGATAAAATCCGACTTTTGATAATTCCGCGGTTTAGTTAATTCCGTGGTCAACAGTTGCTCGGAAAAAGATTTTCGCAACAAAATTCTATCCTGTATGATCGTATACCTGAATAAGCCCTGGTACCCTATCCAGTAAATTATAAATGAAGTGGCCAGGCGTAATGGATAGTAAGCCGACTCACTTCCGGTGCTGTTAAACACAGCCATGGCGATAATCCACAACAGGAAAACCGCACTCCCCAGAATCAGGAACAATTTTATCCATTTAATATCGTCAAAACTCAATATTTCGGAATAGAGAGAAGATTTTTTAAAGACCAGGAGAATCGCCTTAATAAAGATAAAAAGAGAAAAGATCGCATTCATAATTTCCTCCATCGCAGTATAGTCTTCTATCACAGATACATCATTTGACGTCCCGGAATAAAACACATAAGCAATTAAGATTGTTCTGACGATGAGTTCGGTAAAGAATAAATACAATGCCGGTTTAAGAAAAGGTCGCAGCTTATCCTGCACTTTCAGATAATACAAGAGAAAAGAATAAAAGCAAGGAAGGATTAGCAGATACCAGGGAACCAGCATGTGTTTGAGATAAAATAGTCCTGAAGAATATCCGCTATCAATGAGCCAGGCCTGCAGGTTGTTAAGGGAAATAAATAATACGGTAAGAATAAGAAATAAAATAGCCGGACCTATTTTCTTTTTTAATAAGAAAGTGACGCCAAAGAAAATAAAACCCTGAATAGCCCCGGCAATGAGTAAAAAGTTGATTATTGCAATCCAGTTCATTGGTGGTCAGGTTGGTCCTTATAAATATATAAAAGATTAGTTCACCTGAGTTAAATGCCCGGGAAGGATACCACCCTAATTAGAAAAAGCTATATTTTTCTTCTCTTTCTCTCTTTTTTCAACAACTCCAGCTCTCTGTTGGTCTGCCCCGCCACAGAGGTGTTTTCTTCTGCTCTCCGAATTAAATAGGGCATTACATCCCGTACGGGACCAAAGGGAAGGTACTTGGCTACATTAAAGCCCTCTGCTGCCATGTTAAAGGTAATATGGTCGCTCATTCCGTACAATTGTCCAAACCAGACCCTGGGATCATCCTTTTTAATATTGTGCTTCTTCATGAGTTGCATTAACAAATAAGTGCTCTTTTCGTTATGAGTTCCGGCAAATAGGGAAATAGATTCCAGATGTTCAAGGATAAAAGAAATAGTCGAATTGAAATTTTTGTCTGTTTCCTCCTTAGACGCACAGATCGGAGTTTTATAGCCCATTTCTTCAGCCCTTTCATTTTCTTTCTCCATGTACGCACCCCTAACTGCTTTTACTCCCACCTTAAATCCTTCACTTTCCGCTCTTTCCATCAGGCCTTTCAAATAGTCGAGACGATCCCAGCGGTAAAGCTGTATCGTGTTGAGGATGATCGCCTTTTTCTTATTGTATTTCTTCATCATTTTCTCCACCAGCTCATCTGCAGCGTCCTGCATCCAGCTTTCTTCAGCATCGATAAGCAGGCAAACATCCAGATCGTAGGCCTTTTTACAAGTCCTGTCGAATCGCTTTACCACCCTACCCCATTCTTCTTCCTCAAGCTTCGTGAGTTTTTTACCCGCGCTGATTTTCTCAAATAAATAAAAACGGCCAAATCCGGTAGGCTTAAAGACAGCAAAGGGAATAGCATCCTTTGCCTTTACAAAATCCAGGATATTTAGAGTTACTTCCAGGGCATTGTCAAGCGGATCCTCAGTGTCTTTTCCCTCAACGGAATAATCCAGCACAGAACACACACCCGCTTCCCACAGTTTGTCAACTGTAGGCATACAATCCTTTTCGTTTACTCCCGCACAGAAGTGATCAAAAACCGTAGCCCGTATTAGTCCTTCTACAGGCAAATGGGTCTTTATGGCGAAATTAGTCACCGCTGTGCCTATGCGCACAAGAGGCTGATTGGCAATGAGCTTAAAAAGAAAATAGGCCCTTTCCAGTTCAGCATCGGTTTTTAAGGCAAAGGCTGTTTGAGTGTTTTCAAAAACTTGTGGCATTTAAGTACATTTATCACTGCATCAAATATAATCACTGTAATTATATCCATATGCTAAAAAATTGGCTTTAATTTGTGTGTCTTTTTACTTCAATAATCCCATTTATTCATGGAATCTATACTGACCGAAACCTATTCCATTTATTTTAATGAGGCAGCCTATCTGGCCCTCAACGAGCATCTTAAAAAGGAAAGATATTCTAAAATATTTATCCTGGTTGATGAAAACACCCATCGGGATTGCCTGCCTGTATTTCTTTCTTCCCTGGAAACAAAGTTAGATGTGGAAGTCATCGAAATGGAGGCGGGTGAAATGAACAAGACGATTGAAACCTGCATTCAAATCTGGCACGCCCTCTCAGAATTGGGCGGCGACAGAAGAAGCCTGATGATCAATTTAGGAGGTGGCGTAGTTACAGACCTCGGTGGATTTGTGGCTTCTACCTTTAAACGCGGGATCGATTTCATCAATGTCCCCACCAGCCTGCTTGCCATGGTAGATGCATCTATAGGCGGAAAGACGGGTGTTGATCTCGGAGTTTTAAAAAATCAGGTCGGGGTGATCAACCAGCCGCGAATGGTTATGGTCATGGTGAATTTTTTAAGCACCCTTCATAAGCGGCAAATGAGTAGTGGTTTTGCAGAAATGCTGAAACACGGTTTGATCACCAGCGAAGCTTATTGGTCTCAGCTCAAGGAAATTCGCCTGCAGGATCCCCTGGACGGTTGTATTTACCAGTCAATTCAAATAAAAAATAAGATTGTGCTGCAGGATCCAAGAGAAAACAACCTGCGGAAAATTCTCAATTTTGGTCATACTCTGGGTCATGCTATTGAATCTCATTTTCTGCAAAAAGGCGAACAACATGCCCTGCTCCACGGAGAAGCCATTGCCATAGGCATGATTCTCGAGGCCTATTTGTCTAGCAAACTCAGCGGGATGGGTGACCATCAGTTGGAGGATATCAAGCACACCCTTCTGGAACGATACAAAAAAGTGAGGTTTAGTGAAGAAGATAAAAAAGCGGTGCTTTCCCTTTTAATTTTTGATAAGAAGAATTCGCACGGACTCGTCAATTTTGTTTTACTTAAGCGCATTGGTGATTCGGTGATTGACCAACGCGTTCCGGAACATCTTTTTATGGAAGCCTTTGCATACTACGAGGAATAGGCCTTTCGCATACTAAAAATCGGCTTTGACAACTCTTTCCCTTTCCGGCGGAAAAAATATTCTAGATTAGGATTGATTATATCGCTTTTCATTAAAGCATTAATAACCAACCCATGAAACGAATATTGATCGACCACAAAAAATTAAATCAGACCCTGGCCATTCAATTGGTAGAAACCTATCCGAACGGTTACGGGGACGATGACATCATCGCCTTTAAAACCCCCAAAGGAGAATATATTGAAGCCGTGGAACTCCGCACTGATGATGCGCTTTACCTGGTTAAAATAAGCCAAAGCCTTTCTCATTTTATCGCCAACTTTGAGGAGAGCGGAGAAATAGAGATGGAAGAGCGTGCCAAACCGATTACGGAAGAACCCGAACTGGAACTGAATATGGAAACGGAGTTAGAGGAGGAAGAATTCGATTAATCCTTCAGATAGCGCTCCCGGAGGATATTGCGATGATGTTTCTGATGTCCGCAAATTATAAAGCCGAGGGCAGCCACACTCATATTAGAATTGCTGGCAACTCCTTTTCGTTTTAGAATTCCCTCTTCAAATGACTCGTATAAAGTAATGGTCGATTGTCTGATCGCCTTATACTCTTCAATAATCGATTCAATTTTTCGGTTACTTGCGCCTGATTGCGGGACATATAGGTCCTGATCAAATCCCGGAAGAGGAGTTTGATCCTTTCGTGCGAATCTCAAGGCCCTGTATTGAAAAACCCTTTCTGAATCGAGCACGTGTACCAATACTTCTGCCACAGTCCATTTTCCTTCTGCGTATTGGTAATTTAATTTGTCCTCAGGAATGCTCGCTAGAAATTGCGGATAATTCTCAATCTGTTTTTTCAGTGTTTTCAACAGGTCTACCTCTCCAATAGCCTCGATATAAGCACTATAATAAGGATTGTACTCGTGTTCCTTAAGTTCAGATGTTTTCATAAAATGGCTAAAAAGTAAACAGATATTCGATTTGACAAGAACTAGAGCTCATTGAAAATAGTATGCATGAGCCGTTTTTTGTCATTGATACTCTCTTCAAGGGAAATCATAGTTTCGGTGCGACTGATCCCATCGATGTCGTCGATCTTAAAGATGATATTCTTAGCATGGTTGGTATCCTTCGCTCGAATTTTGCAAAATATATTGAATTTACCTGTCGTGATATGAGCTACAGTTACATTGGGAATTTGATTTAAGCGCTCCATCACAAATTTGGTCTGATGTGTCTTTTCCAGAAAGATCCCAACATAAGCGATAAACGCATATCCCAGTTTTACATAATCCAGGGTAAGGGAAGACCCCTGAATGATGCCTGCTTCCTCCATCTTTTTTACTCTTACGTGAACCGTTCCCGCAGAGATGAGCAGTTTCTTCGCTATATCTGTAAATGGAGTCCTGGTATTGTCAATAAGCATATCCAGGATCTGGTGATCAATTTCGTCTAATTTTACTTTTCCCATAATAAGAATATTTTCGGCTAAAATAATCAATTATGAAAATATATGTAATAAATATGCGGTTTTTTTGAAATATACGCAATATCAGACCTTTTTTTAACGCTTATGCTTTAAGGAATAAATGTGAGATCTCTTGATTGTTCCGGAGATTCTCCAAGTCATTTGCCTCTGAACAATCATACGTGTTATGTCCAAAAAACCCGGACAACTCACCCTGCTTTTCTATATATGGCCTGAATTGAACACCAGCGGAAGTCAGAACTTCCTCGAACAAGATCCCTGCGGAAAAGGGAGCTTGCTTTTCACCCACCAGATCCTGGGCATTGAGGATCAATACATCAAAAAATTGTTTCTCATTTTCGGGGATATTGCAATAATCACTTTCCGACTCGGCCTGATATTCTTCAAAGGCAATAGCATTTAAAGCCGTCCATAGCGCTTTAAAAACGTACTTCCGTGTCTGCTCTCTTTCGTAATCACCCTGATAGTGACCCGCCTCCACTAATAGAGTTGGGGTCCCCGACATCTGGAAGGCATCGCCAACACAATTGGGATTAAATGCATCGTCATAGCGCCCAACCTGGTTTGGGATAAACTTTTGTAAGTCCTTATTCATTGTTGATATGAGCTTCATTGCGGCAAGTCGACTTGGAGTGAGGTCTCGCATAGGATTGGCAGAAGGGGAAAGAAACGAGAGAGTAGCCGGTCTTGGAAATGGACCAGCACTGTAAATCGTTCGCTGGTCGTGCAGATTAAAACAAAAATCGGGGGAACATCTTTCGTATTCCTGCCTTAAGACAAGACTTTCGGCCTGGGAGAGGTTCTTAGCATCCCGGTTGAGATCAACTTTATTTGCATTCTCCCTTGTGTAGGCCAATGCTCCGTCTGGATTGAGCATTGGGAGGATATGCAGAGTAATTCGTTCTAATATTTCTTCAGATCTGTCGAATCCCCGGTAAAAGGCATTCAGCATGTCGAGCACCGCTTTTGTGGTAGTAGATTCATTCCCGTGCATCTGGGACCACATCAATATTTTTATTGGGCCTTTTCCCAAAGTCACCTTTTCGATTGGGATATGTTGAACAGAAGAACCCACCTGAAGGAGATCAAACCGACTTTTAATTTTTGTCAATAGGGGAAGAAGGTGATCGCGATGCACATGACGACCGCTCACAGCATCTACTTTGATTTGCTCATAGGTATTATCAAAATCCACTGAACTCTTTCTCTGGGTTGCCACAAAAGTAAGTCCAATTTTATTTACAATTGTCATAAGAATAGTTACATTTGTAAACAGTATTTTGAACAATTTTCAGTTCTTTTATACACATCTGTAAACAAATCTTAACAAAAAGATAAAAATATAGATATATAACTTTATATCAGTAATTTATAATATTCTATTTAAGGTTTTAATTTAAGATATTTGATTTATTTTTCTTTAAATATTAAGAATATTTAAGCAAAAAACAGGTTTAGAAGTATACAATGGTAAACACAGAGGAATTCATCGCGCGACTCGAGAAAGTGCTCGACTTTTACAGTCTTTCGGCAGCGGCATTTGCCGATAAGATCGGTGTGCAGCGATCCAGTATTTCTCACTTGCTGACAGGGCGAAATAAGCCGAGTCTTGAGTTTGTTATGAAAGTGGTTCAGTCCTTCCCCGAGGTAAATCTCTATTGGTTACTAAACGGCAAGGGAAATTTTCCCGCTAAGGTAAAAACGGAAAACACTACTGTTTCGCAGAGCAATTCGATAACTGCAACAACTTCTGCGAAAAAAGAGATCAAAAAAATACTGGTGCTCTACGAAGACGGTAGCTTTGAAGCCTTTGAACAACTTCCTGAGGCCTGACCTTTACTTCCGCTCTTCAATTTCATTCAAATGGTGATTATTCATTATTTTTGTAGGCATGCAAAACGCCAGGTATTTATTGTTACTCATATTCATTGCTTGTTCCGGTTGTTATAATCCTCCGCGGGATTGTAAATCCTTTAAAGAAGGTACATTCCGCTTTACTGCAATCATCGACGGGGAAGAACAAACTACGACCTTTGAGAGGTCTAAAGACCAGGAAATTGATTACTTTGAGGGCAAAGCAGACACTTCCTCTATCAGATGGATCAATAACTGCGAGTACATTGTAAAGAAATTAAGGCCAAGGGATGCCGCAGAGGAAAAATCGATTCATATGAAAATCCTTACAACAACCGACAGTTCCTATACTTTTGAATACGGCCTGGTAGGCAGCGCCAATAAGTCGAAAGGGACTGCTTACAAGATAAACTGAAGATGTTTGATATTCTCACTAGTCCGGATGCCTGGGTAGCCTTATTGACCCTGACTTTTCTTGAGATCATCCTGGGAATTGACAATATTGTCTTTATTTCTATCGCCGCGAATAAGCTTCCGGAAAAAGAGCAGAAAAAAGCTACGTTCTGGGGCCTGGTTCTGGCCATGGTACAGCGTATCATCTTGCTTTTTGCCGTTTCCCTGCTCATCGGGTTAAAAAAACCGTTTTATTATGTTGAAAGCTCCTGGTTTACCGCCGGTATTAGCGGGCAGGCTCTTATATTATTGTTGGGCGGACTCTTCCTGCTTTACAAAAGCACTTCGGAAATTCACGAAAAAGTAGAATTGCCCGAGCACGATGAGGAAGAACTTAAATCGAAGAATATCATTACGCTGCCCAAAGCACTGTTCCAAATCCTAATCATAGATTTTATCTTTTCCATCGACTCTATCCTAACGGCGGTGGGAATGACGAACGGAATTGGTGATCATCCTAATGACGCCCTCGTCCTGATGATTATCGCGGTAGTAATTTCGATCATTATAATGATTGTCTTCGCTAATGCCATACGGGTTTTTATCAATAAACATCCCTCAATGCAACTCCTTGCGCTTTCCTTCCTTATTTTAATTGGTTTTATGCTTATCGCAGAAGCCGCTCATCTGAGTCATGCCAATTTCTTCGGTTCTGAGGTTGGGACGATTCCAAAGGGCTACCTTTACTTTGCCATCTCCTTCTCCTTGCTGGTAGAATTTCTGAATATGAAATACAGAAAAAAAGAGGAGATTATAGATGACATGGAAGAAGAGGAAGAATCAGCTAAATAAGGAATAGCAAGATTTCGATTTATTGTGTTGTCAAAGAGAAAAATCAGAACAACTTGGTTTGACTTTCATCATCCTTTGGGTCTTTTTTAGCTTTCGTCTTTTTTTCAGAAGTTTTTTTCTCGATCGCCTCCACATTTTCCTCATCTACAACTTCAATATCCACGGCCTCGTTTTTCTCAGGCTCATCATAAGGTAAAGAAGGTTTAGAATTGATTTCCAGAACTTTCTCTTTGGTGAGCTGGTTGCCCATGGCAGTAATACCTTTTACCCCGATAAACTCCTCTAAATTGACCTCTAAATTGTCTTTGCGCTCCTGTCCTCTTTTTTTGGCAAATACCACTTCAGCCACCGGGCGATAGTCTGTAAATACTTTTTCGAGATAAGACTTCGGATGCGCTGTAATGATGACCTCCTCTTTGTCCGGATTCTCGATCAGAAAGCGTTTTACATAGAACAATTCTTTTTCCCCTTCCCAATAGATAGCAGACAAAGGCTTGTTTGGAATCCATTTTTCAAGGACGATCATGTCATCGTCAAACCGCATGATCAAATCGGGTATTGCGGTTTTGACCACCCCCTTCTGACTGATCATTAATAAGCGGTCTTCACTTGTGAATTCACCCAACAGCTCTCCCCTGCCATCGACATTAAGTCGCTGTATGGTATCATCGAACCAAATTTTTCTAGGCTTGAGTGTTGAAAGGCCTTTTTCTTTGAGCTCTATTCGTTTAACGGAGTATTTGGTAACAATATTCCCTTTAGATCCCCTTCCTTTGATCAGTACATCTGCAAAATCGAGATCCCATTTTAGTTTTTTGATATTCCCTGCCTGTCGGAGAATTACAGTAACCACCTCTGCTTCCCCATTAGGATTAGCGGTGAAATAAAGTACGTCAGACTGTGCTTTCCCGGTCGTAAGGTCGTACATCTTATCGCGGGTTACGGCGGTTATGTTAAACCGTTTCACATAGCTTGCCCCTCCTCTGCCATCTTTATAGATCATGTTATAGGTGGTGCGCTTATCTTTTTTCTTGAAGACAGCAACATGAATGATGTTCTTTTCCACAAAGGTCTTGCTGTCTACCTTGGTGACCATCATGTGGCCGCTTTTGGTAAATACAATAATGTCATCTATGTCGCTGCAGTCGGTGACGTATTCATCCCTTTTGAGTGAAGTCCCGATAAAACCTTCCTCACGGTTTACGTAGAGTTTTGTATTGCGAATTACCACCTTGGTGGCCTCAATTTCGTCAAAGATGCGAATCTCAGACTTGCGCTCCCGTTCTTTGCCGTATTTGCTTTTTAGTTCTTTAAAATAATCGATGGCATAGTCCACCAGATTAGCCAGATTTTTCTGGGTCTGAGCGATCTTATCTTCAAGACTGTCAATTAATTGCTGGGCTTTATCTATATCAAATTTGGAGATCCTTTTGATCCTGATCTCAGTAAGCCTTACGATATCCTCTTCGGTCACCGCCCTTTTTAGATTGGTTGTATGGGGCTTAAGTCCTTTGTCGATCGCTCTTATAACCCCTTCCCAGGTCTCCTCCTCTTCTATGTCGCGGTAGATACGGTTTTCAATAAAGATGCGTTCCAGGGAGGCAAAATGCCATTGTTCTTCCAGTTCTCCCAATTGAATTTCCAGTTCTGCCTTGAGGAGCTCAACGGTGTGCTCGGTAGAACGCTCCAACATTTCCTGCACGCCAATGAAGAGGGGTTTATTGTCTTCTATGATACATCCCAAAGGAGATATGGAGCTTTCACAGGCCGTAAAGGCATAAAGGGCATCAATGGTTTTATCCGGAGAAATCCCGCCGGGCAAGTGAATCAATATTTCAACATCGGCCGCTGTATTGTCTTCAATCTTTTTGATTTTGATCTTTCCCTTATCGTTGGCTTTGAGGATGGAATCGATTAAAGAGGAAGTATTGGTGCCATAGGGGATCTCATTGATCACCAGAGTGTTTTTGTCTAGCTGAGAAATCCTGGCCCTGATGCGAATTTTTCCCCCTCGCAACCCGTCGTTATAATTGGTGACATCAATGATCCCTGAAGTTGGAAAATCAGGATATAATTTAAAGCGCTGCCCCTTCAGATGTTTTATGGAGGCATCTATGAGTTCGTTAAAATTGTGGGGCATTATTTTAGTCGAAAGCCCAACTGCAATACCTTCGGCGCCCTGAGCGAGGAGTAGTGGAAATTTAACCGGTAAATTAACCGGCTCCTTTTTTCTGCCGTCATAGGAAGCTTGCCATTCTGTAATTTTAGGACTAAATACAACTTCCAGGGCAAATTTAGAGAGTCGTGCCTCGATGTACCGCGATGCGGCAGCTCCGTCTCCGGTAAGGATATTACCCCAGTTCCCCTGGGTATCGATCAGCAGATCTTTTTGCCCAATTTGCACCATGGCATCCGCAATACTTGCATCCCCGTGAGGATGGTATTGCATGGTATGACCTACTACATTGGCTACTTTGTTGTAACGCCCGTCATCCAACTCTTTTAAGGCGTGCATGATCCTGCGCTGTACAGGCTTAAATCCGTCTTCGATGGCCGGGACTGCCCGTTCGAGAATTACGTAAGAAGCATAATCCAGGAACCAGTCTTTGTACATGCCCGTGACCCTGGTAAGCGCCTCCTGTTGTCCTTCCTGGCTCTCCTCAGTCCCTAATTGCCCATCTTCATGTTCCTCCATATAGAAAGACTCCTATTTACTTGATAATTAATTACTCTTGATCAATAAGATCAACTTCTACTTTAAGATTATTTATAATAAATTCTTGTCGGTTGGGCGTATTTTTTCCCATGTAAAACTGCAATAACTCCTCTATGGAAAGGGCCTTGTCCAACATCACTGGCTCGAGGCGGATATCATCGCCTATAAAATGTTTGAATTCATCCGGAGAAATTTCCCCCAGACCCTTAAAACGAGTTATTTCGGGTTTGCCACTTAATTTTTCGATGGCTGCTTTTTTCTCGTCCTGACTATAGCAGTAGATCGTTTCCTTTTTATTCCGAACCCTGAATAATGGCGTTTGCAAGATGTACAGATGGTTTTCCTTGATTAATTCGGGAAAGAATTGCAGAAAGAAGGTGATCAGTAAAAGCCTGATATGCATCCCGTCTACATCCGCATCCGTGGCGATGACAATATTGTTGTACCGAAGATCTTCCATAGATTCTTCGATATTAAGTGCCGCTTGAAGAAGGTTGAATTCCTCATTTTCGTACACGATCTTTTTAGACATGCCGTAGGAATTCAGGGGTTTACCTCTCAGACTAAAAACCGCTTGGGTATTGACATCCCTGGATTTGGTAATGGAACCCGATGCAGAATCCCCCTCCGTGATAAACAATGTACTCTCTAGCCGCCTTTCACTTTTCATATCTGCCAAATGGATACGACAATCGCGCAGTTTCTTATTGTGAAGATTGGCCTTTTTAGCTCTTTCCCTGGCGAGCTTGCGAATACCCGAAAGTTCTTTGCGTTCCTTTTCGGCCATCATGATCTTGCGTCGAATCTTTTCAGCCGTTTCGGGATTCTTGTGAAGGTAGTTGTCTAATTTCTTACCAATAAAGTCATTTATATAGGTACGAACTGTTGGCAGCTCTCCCCCCATATCAGTAGATCCAAGTTTGGTTTTGGTCTGGCTTTCAAAAACGGGCTCCATGACTTTTATGGAAATCGCTGATATAATGCTTTTTCTGATATCTGAGGCATCGTAATTCTTGCCGTAAAAATCGCGTATCGTTTTTACCAAAGCTTCTCTAAATGCCGACTGGTGAGTTCCGCCCTGGGTGGTATGCTGCCCGTTGACAAATGAATGGTATTCTTCACTGTACTGGGTCTTGCTGTGCGTTATCGCTACTTCGATGTCTTCCCCTTTCAGGTGGATGATGGGATATAACAGATCTTCTGCACTATTGTTATCCTCAAGAAGATCTTTTAAACCGTTTTCTGAAAAGAATTTTTCGCCATTGAAGACAATGGTCAGACCGGGATTCAGATATACATAATTCCTGAGCATGCGTTCTACATACTCATTTCGGTATTTGTACTTTTTAAAGATGTTCTCATCGGGAGTAAAAACCACCTTGGTACCTCTTCTTCTCGAAGTTTCCTCCAGGAATTCCTCCGTGACGAGATTGCCGGACTCAAAGTCGGCAGATTTCGACTTCCCATCTCTGGTCGATTCTACCCTAAAGAAGGAAGATAGGGCGTTTACTGCCTTAGTTCCCACTCCGTTGAGTCCGACCGACTTCTTAAATGCACGGGTGTCGTACTTTCCTCCGGTGTTCATTTTGGAAACTACATCAACCACCTTTCCCAGGGGTATGCCTCTTCCAAAATCACGAACAATTACCCGGTCACCGGGAATAGAGATCTCAATGGTCTTACCGGCGCCCATCACAAATTCGTCGATGCAATTATCGATAACTTCTTTGAGGAGGATGTAAATGCCATCGTCGGCCGAGGAACCATCGCCCAATTTCCCGATATACATACCGGGGCGCAAGCGTATGTGCTCCTTCCAGTCGAGAGACCTGATATTCTCTTCAGTATATTGGGTTTGTGCCATTTATTTGGGGTATTCCATGCTAATATAAAATTTCGGGGCAGAAATCAAAATGCACCAAAAAGAAAGTAATTAACAATACCGGGGCTTATTTGTTAATAGTCCCACGTTTCCTGCATGAATGCTAACGGACTTGATTACCTATCCTAGACATTAAATCGGAAATGCATCACATCTCCGTCCTTTACCACATAGTCTTTTCCTTCCACTCGCATTTTTCCTGCTTCCTTCACTTTGATCTCACTCCCAAAGGTAACATAATCGTTATAGGAAATGACCTCAGCCCTGATAAATCCTTTTTCAAAATCGGTGTGAATTACTCCGGCGGCTTGAGGGGCAGTGGCCCCTACAGGAATGGTCCAGGCCCTCACTTCTTTTTCTCCAGCCGTGAAATAGGTATGGAGATTAAGAAGCGTGTATGCCGCCCTGATGAGTTTTGACGATCCCGGTTCATCCAGTCCCAGGTCTTCTAAAAACAGTTGACGTTCTTCATAGGTTTCCAACTCGGAGATATCGGCCTCAGTACCCACGGCCAACACAATGATTTCGGCATTTTCAGCCGCAGTAGCCTTTTTTACCTGCTCCACATAGTCATTCCCTGAAACTGCGGCCGCCTCATCAACATTACAGACGTAAAGCACCGGCTTGTCTGTGATCAACTGCAGGGGAGAAACAAACTCTTTTTTATCATCTTTACCAACTTCTATTGCCCTTACGGATATGCCAGCTTCCAGATTTTCCTTGACCATTAAGAGCACAGCTTCTTCTTTGATCGCTTCCTTATTTCCGGTTTTAGCAGCGCGTTTTACCTTATCTAGTTTCTTTTCCACGCTTTCCAGGTCCTTTAGCTGAAGTTCCATATCGATGGTTTCCTTATCGCGTATAGGGTCTACCGAACCATCCACATGAACCACGTTGTCATCGTCAAAACACCGTAGAACGTGAAGAATAGCATCAGTTTCCCTGATATTGCCAAGAAATTGATTTCCCAATCCTTCACCCTTACTCGCACCTTTTACGAGTCCGGCTATATCCACAATATCAACAGTAGCCGGAATTACTCTTTCGGGATTGACCAATTCTTCAAGCTTTTCGAGACGATGATCAGGTACATTAACCACTCCTATATTGGGCTCGATGGTACAAAAAGGAAAATTGGCGCTCTGAGCTTTTGCATTGGACAAACAATTAAATAAAGTCGATTTACCTACGTTGGGGAGTCCTACTATACCTGCTTTCATTCTAAAGTATCTGTTTTACGGGCTGCAAATATACTTTTTACTAGTATATTTAGAACACTAAAAGTCTACGGAAATAAAGATGTCAAACACAATCCGCCTCCAGGGGTTTTTATTCGACGAAAAATCGTCCTTTTTAAGAGGTGCGGCCAAGGCACCGCCGGAAATAAGAGCTGCCTATCACAGTTCATCAGCAAATTATTTTTCCGAAAACGGCATTGAAGTACAGCCGGGAATCTTTGAGGATAAAGGCGATTATAAAATAGATGAATACTTTGATATAGAAAGTATTACGGCTTCCAACATCAATGAAAACAATAGGATAATAAGTCTGGGAGGAGATCACTCTATAAGTTATCCTGTGATTAAAGCAGTTCATCAACAATACGGACCGATGGAGATCCTGCATATTGATGCCCATGGCGATCTGTACGATAATTTTGATGGAGACCCCTACTCTCATGCTTGTCCTTTTGCCCGGGTGATGGAAGACAAACTGGCCAGCAGGCTGGTACAAATTGGGGTCCGGACTTTAAACACGCATCAGCGGGAACAGGCAGAGAAATACAATGTGCAGATCATTGAAATGAAGGACTTTAAACCTGAAGCTATACCTGCTTTTACAAAACCGCTTTATCTCTCTGTAGACATTGATGCGCTTGATCCGGGTTGTGCGCCTGGAGTCTCTCACCAAGAACCCGGAGGATTGACCACCAGGGAAGTACTCCACATCATTCAATCGATTAAAGGGCCTATTATCGCAGCTGATATCGTTGAA
>JABDQM010000249.1 GCA_013042315.1 Flavobacteriaceae bacterium
AAGCCGTCATTTCAGGTAAATCAAAAGGGTATACAGGAAAAGCATTTACCGATGTCGTTAATATAGGGATTGGCGGATCAGATCTGGGTCCGGTAATGGTTACAGAAGCCCTTAAATTTTACAAGAATCATCTCAAGACGCATTTTGTCAGCAATATTGACGGCGATCACGTTCAGGAGATATTGAAAGAAATCAATCCGGAGACTACCTTGTTTGTCATCGTCTCTAAAACCTTTACCACCCAGGAAACACTTACGAATGCTCTAACAATTAAAAAGTGGTTTTTAGAAAGCGCTTCGCCCAAAGATATCGCCCTGCATTTTGCGGCAGTTTCTACCAATACGGAAAAGATTGAGGAGTTCGGGATCGCCAAGGAAAATGTATTTCCCATGTGGGATTGGGTAGGAGGCAGATTTTCGCTTTGGAGTGCCGTGGGGCTATCCATTGCTCTAGCTTTGGGCCCGGATCGTTTTGAAGAATTGCTGGAAGGAGCTCGGGAAATGGATGGGCATTTCCGCACAGCCAGCTTTGAGGACAACATCCCGGTCTTGCTTGGACTTCTAAGTGTCTGGTATAACAATTTTTACGGAGCTGAAACCGAAGCGATCATTCCCTACACCCAATACTTGAACAGATTCTCTGCATATTTTCAACAGGGGATCATGGAGAGCAACGGTAAAAGTACGGCCAGGGACGGCTCTCAGATTTCGTATCAAACCGGGACCATTATCTGGGGAGAACCGGGCACGAATGCTCAACACGCATTCTTTCAATTGATTCACCAGGGGACAAAGCTGATTCCGGCCGACTTTATTGGCTACAAGACTTCCCTTTACGGGAATACAGATCACCATCAAAAGCTGATGGCTAACTTTTTTGCCCAAACGGAAGCCCTCATGAACGGTAAGACTGAAGAGGAGGTGCGTGCAGAATTAAAAGAAAAAGGCCTTTCCGAAAGTGAAATAGAAAAACTCCTGCCTTTTAAATTGTTTGAAGGTAACAAACCTACCAATACCCTCTTGATTGAGAAGTTAAGCCCCGGGAGCCTGGGAGCACTCATTGCTTTATACGAGCATAAGATATTTGTGCAGGGTGTAATCTGGAATATTTTTAGCTATGACCAGTGGGGAGTAGAATTAGGCAAACAACTAGCGGCGGCCACGCTTGGGGATATTACTTCTTCAGAAATCACCATTCACGACTCCTCTACCGTCCAATTACTGCAAAATTTTAAGAAATAAAAGGCCAATTTCACATTTTCTGAAGTTCCTCAAAAATCAATGTCTTTAAGGGAAGACTTTTATATAATTTTATGTTAAATTTGATGTTCATAATTTAACACTGTCTTAATATAAAAGTGTCTGAATTATGACACTTTTGCGAACACATTATAAATTATTTAACACGAGAACAATGAAGAAAATTTACTTTGCCCTTGCTGCATTTTTAATGACGGCAATGGCTTTTTCACAGGGGGTTACCACTTCCGCAATCAGCGGTAAGGTAACCGATGAAGCTGGTGAGCCACTCGGTGGTGCCAGTATTGTGGCAGTACACGTCCCTACAGGGAGTACTTATGGTGCTGCTGCTGATTTCGATGGATTCTACCGAATCTCTAACATGAGATCGGGAGGACCATACACCATCACTTTCTCTTATATCGGTTTTACCGATAATGTAAAAAATGAAATTTACCTGACACTGGGTAGGGCATCGCAATACAATGTCCGACTGTCAGAATCTGCAACGGCACTGGAGGAAGTAGTTATTTCAGCTTCCGCTTCAGGAGTTTTCGGAGCAAACAAAACAGGTACAGAGACCACTGTTTCTAGAAGAGACGTGGCAACACTACCTGCAGCTTCACGTTCTATTGCAGATTTTGTTCGAATCACGCCTCAGGCTCAGGTTACTGAAGGAAACGATGGTTTCTCAGTATCCCTCGCAGGTCAGAACAACCGTTACAACGCTATCTATATTGATGGGGCGGTTAACAATGATGTGTTCGGTCTCGCAGGATCAGGAACCAACGGGGGACAAACCGGGGTGAATCCTTTCTCTGTGGATGCGATTGAAACTTTCCAGATTAACATCGCACCTTTTGATGTTCGTCAATCAGGTTTCTCCGGAGGATCTATCAACGCTATTACACGTTCAGGATCTAACACCTGGGAAGGTTCGGCTTATGCCTTTGTGCGTAATGAAAGCCTGGCGGGAAAAACGCCAACGGCACTTACCAACGACGGGGATACTCGTGAAAAATTGGCCGACTTTAGTGCGCTTACTTACGGTGTTCGTGTGGGAGGTCCTTTAGTTAAGGACAAAGTGTTCTTCTTCCTGAACTACGAAAGACAGGACGACGAAACTCCTCAGCCTTTTAACATCAGCAACTATACCGGACGCTCATCTGCAGCGGACCTCAATAACCTGAGTAGCTTCTTAGTAAGCAATTACGGATATGATCCGGGTATTTTTGACAATAATACTCGTACCCTGGCAGGAGATAAACTTACCGCCAAGATCGACTGGAACATCAACCAGGACAATAAGCTCTCCTTCCGTTATGGATATGTAGGAGCAGACAACCTGGAAGCTCGTAACTCAGGGAACTTCGGAATCGGATTTATCAACGGTTCTGAGTCTTTTGAAACGCAGACACACTCCATTGCTTTGGAATTGAACTCGCGTTTTGGCAACAAGTTTTCTAACAGCTTTATCCTTGGATACACTCAGGTAAGGGATGACAGAGATCCACTTGGAGATCCGTTCCCAACCGTAGATATTCAAGACGGTTCAGGAACTATTTCTTTTGGAGCTGAACCTTTCTCAACCGCTAACCTTTTGGATCAGGACGTTCTTAC
>JABDQM010000253.1 GCA_013042315.1 Flavobacteriaceae bacterium
TGAGTCTCCAGCCCGTAAATGTTTTGGTCTGGTCAGCACCACCGCCGGCAACCAGGCCTTGCACTGCCCCCTGGGCATACCAGTTAAACTTACCTCCGGCATAAGTGATCTTTGCTTTGGCTCCCCAGTTGTCTTTATAATTTACTTCGTCGGTGTAAATGATATACTTCGATTCAGATCCCGGATTTTCAGGATCGTAATTGGGATTGTCTTCGGCAATCTGAAACTCTCTCCCATTAAGAGGCTGACCGCCCCAAATACCTCCCACTTCTATTCCAAGTTTTCCAAACTCCCGCTCAACATAGAGGGTGGCACGCCTTGTCCTTGGCATGGGTACCGCCAGAGAGGAAACGATATTGCCAAAGTTGTCTATGTCCTCATGAAAGATCCCCGTAAAATGGTAATTTCCAAGAGATTTACTGTACTTCAGAAGTACGGCAGGGTTCGCCCCCCACCATAATTGCGGGCCGAAAGCTGCTTTAAATCCGTCCAGGAAACTTTTACCATCTACTTCAAATCCGCTGATCTCACCATTGTAGATGTCTAGATTAGGCCCATAATTCGCCTCGGGATACAGCCCAAAGAAATCTCCTTCATATCCCCAGTGATAATGTCCGGTTCGGTAGAACCCCCTTATGTCAAATTGTTTGGTTTTCCATTCGTAGGACGCATTGTAAATCTGAACACGATTTACGTCGCTGAGAACCACATCTCCTTCATCTGTTTCTACAACTACTGGTCGACCCCTGTTTTCATAAAAAATCTCGTCAATTGGATTCTGGGCTACGTTACCCAGGATATTGACATTAACATTCGCCTTCATATTCGGTGCAGGATTTCCTTCCACCCCTACGAAGTAAGATTGCATATGATCAAAACCGAGTTGGTTGGGATATACGGTTTCATCAGGATCTGCATTCTGGGGTGTTGTGATCAGGTTACCCCCTGTATTAAATGTGGTAAACCTGGCCTCCATCTTGCTTACCCTTAACATATTGGCTTTCTCGCCCACCAGGGCAGCTTTATCGCCTCTTGCCTTCAGGACTGCATCCATTAGGCTTATGTTGTCAAAATAATTTTCAATAAAATCAAGGGTGACACCTTCTTCATATGGGTTTAACCTGTGTGCTTCCTTCAGAGCATAATAGGCAGCTCTCGGATAAAGATCATAGAGGCCTCGTGGATTGGTCTGCCCTTTCGCACAGACACCAAACCATTCTTCATTCATATTATTTTCACCGGGTTCAAGATCAATAGCATATCCCCCATTGGCCCAGGATGCATTATTATCGTGAACGTCTGCGTTCTTTCGATCGTCAAAACCGTATTTCCACCAGCCATCACTAAATTGGAAGGTAAAGCCTCCTATAGAGTTTCCTGCCTTGCCCAGTCCGGCGGCATTCTCGTAGATCTCCTCCCAGTTGCCTACCATGTAGTAAGCCTGTGATTTCTGATCCTCCGCATTTTCAATTGCGTTGAATGCATCCGCGCCAAATTCAGTAAACATCAGAGGCTTGTTGAGTTTTTCTTTTACCACATCAAACATGTCTCCGAAAGAAACACCCCGGTAAACATTGGTACCATAGATATCTACATCCTTACATTCTTCTGCAACAATGTCTATGAAGAGAACATCTCCATTACATATGGCCACGGGATGTGAAGAATCCATGGACTTCATCAGTACTGCTGCTTCGTTCATAAGTTTGTACATAGGACGCCCTCTGGATTCTCCTATAAATTTCTTTTCTTCTTCATCATCAGGAAAATCTTCCGTTTCGGCTCCCTGCCAGAACAAACCGTAGTTATTTTCATTACCTAACAAATACAAGAGTAAACCTGGAGTGTTTTTGTATTCCCTTACCAGATTCTCTACTTCACTCATTAAAAATTCCTGTGTTCGCGGTTCAGAATAAATAGTTACCGGAGTCCAAACCCCATCCAATGTCAAACCATATCTTCCGAAGGAGTGATTTAACATGGTATAAATCCCGTAGTTTTCGTAGATGTATTTAATCCATCTGGCGGGGACGCCTGTATATTGACGTATTACATTCACTCCCATATTCTTTAGAAGTGACATTTCCGTATCCAAACCGGCTTTTATAATATCATCCGGTTTTTTCCAGAATTCGGCATTTACCGTATTGGTGCCGATAGGGATATAATCCCAATTCATCCCGTTGATCATGAAATCCTTTCCATTCACGACCAATTTAGCTCCATTCTCATTCTGGACGACCGAGACCTGATCTGTCTGGGCGTAGATACCCAAAGTGAATAAGAAAAGTAATGCTCTTAGTACAATGTTCTTCATAGTGATATTTTGTTTAAGTTGAGCTTTCGGTAAAATGACTCTTCACATGGAGATCAGAATCTGCTATATTTTATCTCTTCTTTATCGAGTGCCGGTCACATAGTTTTTGTAAAACCCGGATGAAAACCGGAAATCACAAGATTTCACATTGACCAACCGTTAAACTTATCCTAATTATTTATCAATACCATAAATTTTACCCCTACAAAAAGTATACAGTGTATTTTTTGAGCAATGTTTTTACGAATTTGATAATGGCCTCCTAAATATGGGCGCTAACAATGGGTTTTTCTTGATGATATCGGAAGTAGAAAAACGTATTGTATAGGTGATGTTGAGGTAAGAAGAAAAAAATGTATAGGATGTTATAGGGTCAGAATATAATCGGTGAGATTAGAATCATGGGTTAGATTCATTTTTTTTCGCAATCTATAACGTTTGATTTCTACACTTCTGGGTGAAATGTTGAGAAGTGGAGCTATTTCTTTGGAGGATAAGTTGAGTCGTAAATAAGCACATAATTTAATGTCGTTCGGGGAGAGATTAGGGTGGACTTTCTTCAATTTCTTAAGAAACTTTCGGTCTGCATGGTTAAACGCTTTCATAAACATCTCCCAGTCATCGTTCCGGTTGATACTTTTATCGATGATTTTTACAATCTGCTTCACCGATGTAGTCCCCTCGTCATCTGAGCTGAGTAGTTGTTCTTTTACCTTCGACAAAAGTTCATTCTTTCTAATAATGCTCAGCGTAGACGCAGCCAACTCATTGTTCTTGTTTTTAAATTTCTTCTTAAGCTGTTTGTTCTTCAGCTTGATTATTTCCTTTTCATTCCGTGCCTTGGCCAGTGCCATTTCCCGTTTGTTTTCTTCGATGAGCGCCTGCTGATGTCCCCTGTAATATCGCCTGTATGTTCTGTGAATAAGAACGGATCCCACTACGGCAAGAAGAAAGTAAGTGATAAATGCCAGTCCGGTGAGGTACCAGGGTCTGGCAATTGAAAACGAAAAACTGGCCGTATTCAGAGATGCACCGTTCCCGGCCCTACTCCTTACCTGGAAGGTATACGATCCATGAGGCAAATTAGAATAGGTAACTGAGGTATTTTCAGTCCAATCACTCCAATCATCATACATCCCCAGAAGCTGATATTGGTATTGTGGTTTAACAAGGGCCTTGTACTCGGGAGAATAGTAATGAATCTGCAGGTTGTTTTCTTTATTTCTGAACTCACCTTCCTCCCCGGGATCAATCATTGAATTCTCTACTATACTCCCGCTCCTATCAGATACCGAGATCTCACCCAGGCGAATTTCAAAATTTCTATCTGAAATCATATCTGTATTAAGCCTCACATAACCATTGCTAGTACCGATAAAATAGTCCCCGTTGTCTCCCGGTCCATAAATGGATTCATATCCTCTGATTCCCCTTCTTTCTGTTTCTATCAGTGGAATTGCTCGAATAACATTGCGATTATCAAGATTACCACGGGTGACATAATTGATGTTTTTCTCAGTAAACACCCAAAGGTTTTTCCCGGTATTATCTGAAATCAATCTACCTGATACGTACTCTCCCCCATCGAAGATCTCACTCAACAAAGTGTCTTTTTTAAAGCCTTCTTTTGACGCATCAAACTTAAAGATCCCCTCCTTGTAAGCAAAGAGGATTTCATCCCGGAATTTAACCAGGCCTGAGTTTACACCTCGATGTAAAGTATCAACTTCTATTGATTGTGCTACCCTATAGTCCTTATCTACCTTAATATGAAACAAACCTTTGTACTCGTGATTCACGAATATTTCATTGTTCCGTATCTCAAAAAACCTGGAGGAGTGATCAAAATTTTCCAGGGCATTTCTCAATCCCCATTCGCCCTGTTTAAATTCCAAAATATTTAGTCCCCCATAATTTCCCTGCATCAGCAAATCAGGTCTGTCCGGGATCAGACTAAACTTCCAGGTACCCGGTATTCCGGCAATTTTCCTTGCTTTTTTATTCTCAATTTGAAATGTTCCTTCATGATGACCACAAAACAACATACCATTAAAAACCTCTAGTGTCCATACCTGACCTTCAGTACCGGGGATCATTGTAAAGCCAGATTCTGAGGAGGGGTTTTTATAAAACAATCCCTGATTTGTGCCCAGATAGAGAATATCATTAAAAGATTGTATCGCATAAACACTTCCGGTAAGTCCGCTCAGATCCTGATAAATCCTGTAAGGAGAATTAAGGTTGAGAAAGCTAATTCCGTTATCAAGACCTAACCAGAG
>JABDQM010000255.1 GCA_013042315.1 Flavobacteriaceae bacterium
CTCCCCATGGGGGTATTGCCTTCGGCCTCGACAGGTTGGTAGCGATTTTAGGTGGCCAGGAAACCATAAGGGATTTTATCGCCTTTCCTAAAAATAACAGTGGAAGAGATGTTATGATAGACGCTCCCGCTGCCATTGATGAAGTACAACTCGAGGAGCTGAATCTGCGCCTCCGTGAAAAGTAAGTTCAGGAAGCGGGAAGATGGAAGGCAGATATTGCTTTTGAATCTGTGACGGATGAGTTTCTCAATGTGTTAAATCTGATGTTTAAACCATACAATGCAGAAACGGATTAAAATCCTGTTTGCCCGATTTTACCGCTGGAGGTATAAAAACATCTCCAACAAGACCTTTATTCATGTTATGAGCGTAGCCGTTGGCCTCTTGGCCGGACTAGCTGCCGTAACCCTAAAGAATACTACGTACTTTATAGAATCGCTCGTTGAAAAGGGGATCTCCTTCTCGAGTACTCAACTCTATTTCATCAGCCCTATAATCGGCCTTACCCTGGTGTATCTATACGTAAAATACGTGCACAGGGAAAAGCTTGAACACGCCATTTCTTCTATCCTGCTCGCCATGTCGAAGAAGAAAGGCCTTATCAATATCAAGAAGATCTATACTCCGCTTATTACGGCCCCGCTTACGGTCGGGTTTGGTGGGTCGGTCGGACTATTAGGCCCTGCGGTTGCATCGGGTTCTGCCCTAAGTTCAAATTTATCCCGCTTGCTGCATATCAATGCAAAGACCAGGTCCTTACTTATAGCTTGTGCTTCAGCCGGAGCCATAGCTTCCATCTTCCAATCCCCAATTGCTGCCATCATCTTTGCCGTGGAAGTGTTTAGTCTCGACCTTACGATGCTCTCCCTTCTCCCCTTGCTCTTCGCTTCCATTTCGGGTGTGCTTACCTCCTATTTCTTCCTGGGCGATGAAACCCTGTTTAATTTCAACGTCACAGAAAAATTTGAGATCAGGGATACCTTTTTTTATATCCTGTTGGGTGTGGGAACGGCCTTTGCATCCATTTACTTCACGAGGATGTATTTTGGGATATTGCAGATTTTTAAACGCTTTAGAAGCCCTAAATACAAATTGTTGGTCGGGGGAATTGCCATAGGAGTTATGCTCTATTTTATCCCGCCTCTATATGGGGAAGGATTCGGGTTTATCAACCATTTGTTGGATGGTAATTCCATGGAGGCACTGGGTAAAACTCCTTTTGACAACTATACCTCCAATATCTGGGTGGTGATCGCCTTGTTATTTGGGATAACGATATTTAAAGCAGTGGCTATGACCACGACCTTTGCTGCGGGAGGAGCAGGTGGGATTTTTATCCCCACTATGGTCATGGGGAGTGCCTTGGGTAATGTGGTAGCCAAGGTGATTAACAATATTGGTGTTGGGTTTACGGTTAGTGAGAGTAACTTCACGCTTATTGGAATGGCCGGCCTGATTGCCGGAGTTTTACACGCCCCGCTTACGGCCATCTTCCTTATTGCCGAGATCACTGGGGGATATGAACTTTTTTTACCCTTGATGATTACCTCGGCGATTTCTTACCTGATCACAAAAAATTCACTGGATCATTCCATTTATACCCGGGAATTGGCAAAGGCCGGAGCTCTGATTACTCACGATAAAGATCAGACCGTTCTCACTTTGATGCACCTGGACGATGTTGTTGAAAAGGGATTTAAAACCGTGAATCAGGATATGACGCTGGGACAAATGCTGCATCAATCGGTTGCAAAATCGACTCGAAATATTTTTCCGGTGGTGAACAAAGAAGGCGTGTTAACAGGGATCGTCCTACTCGATGATGTTCGGGATTTTATGTTCGATACCAGCTTATACGATAAATTATTGGTGGAGACTTTGATGCACAAAGCCCCGGAACATATTTTTTATGAAACGGACACGATGCAAACCGTTATGAAGAAATTTCAGGATAGCAGTGCCTGGAATCTACCCGTGATCAAGGACGGAAAATATTACGGTTTTGTTTCCAAATCTAAATTGCTCACGGCTTACAGACGCAAATTGATCAATTTCACAAAATAAGAAGATGCTG
>JABDQM010000025.1 GCA_013042315.1 Flavobacteriaceae bacterium
ATCAAGGAATATAAGTATTCGGGACTGGCATTTCTGCTATTTCCAGAGCTGATAGAGAAAGTGACCGGAAATTCCTATACTTATCTATTGCGAAGGGACTTCACTTTTCCCCTGAATATCCCTTCATTAGGATACCTTCCGGCAGTCAAAGGCTTTCCAAATAGTATAATTCCAACGGAATTCGATTCCCTTTACCGTAAAGATGTTGTCCAGGGATGGGTACACGATGAAAACGCATCCTTATTTGGAGGAATTTCAGGTAATGCCGGACTTTTCGGAAAAGCCACAGACTTGTTGCGAGTTATGCAGATGTATCAGAATTACGGCTATCTCGATGGGAGACGCTATCTAAAAGAAGAAACCGTAAAAGAGTTTACCGGGATTCAATATCCAAATAATAAAAATCGAAGGGGCCTTGGTTTCGACAAACCACTTTTAGATAACGCCCAAAAAGAATTAAAAGACGCATATCCCGCACCATCAGCAAGTGTGGAAAGCTTTGGACATAGCGGATTTACGGGTACTTTCGTCTGGGCTGATCCCAAATACCAATTGGTTTTTATTTTTCTCTCCAACCGGGTTTATCCCAGTCGAGATCACCGCCAATTGTACGAATTAAATATCCGTACTTCGCTGCATCAGGTTTTTTACGATTACCTAGATAAACTTTAGACTTCCCTTTTTTGTAACTTCACAAGACTAAGTTGTAGAAATCTTCAATTCCCTTATATGGCCACAGCATTTTTAAAAACACCCCTTGGACAAGCTCAAATTGAAGGAGATCTGAACGGTATTACTTCTGTCAGTTTGATAGCCGGGGATCAAAATTTAAATGCAGACCATCCTGAGGTGCTGGAGGACGCTATTTATCAACTACAGGAATATTTTAATGGAAGTCGAAAGCAATTTGATCTCCCACTCAATCCCCAGGGAACGGAATTCCAAAAAAAGGTATGGCAAGAACTTAGTCGGATCCCTTACGGAAAAACAATTTCTTATATGGATCTTTCTAAAAAATTGGGTGACCCCAAAGCTATCCGCGCTGCTGCTGCAGCCAATGGGAAGAACCCTATCTGGATCATTATTCCTTGTCATAGAGTGATAGGAAGTAATGGCGATCTCGTGGGTTATGCAGGTGGATTAGATCGGAAAAAATGGCTTTTAAACCACGAAAGCCCTTCCAAGCAGCAGTCGCTCTTCCCGGAGGAACCGACTAAGCGGTTTCTAAAGTCTAATTGAACTCCTTTGAATTTCCTTTTTTTGACTTTTAATCGATCATTTAGGTCGCTCTCTTGAAAAATACTGATTACACAATCGTACTTCAATGGTGTGCAAACCGACTAGCCAGTCTAAAACGCAATTTTAAGGCTTTACGAAGTATGTGGGCACAAAGGGGAGTTCAATCCGACTCAATAATTGTCCGGTTTTAGATATGGCAATAACCCCGCCGTTGAGATCTGCAGGTGAACTTGCATCGGCATATCCCATCAGAAAAATTTCCGCATCATTGTAGTAGCGCAGGGCGGTTAATGCGATGGTAAATCCAGTGTCCGTTTCCACCTGTTGAACGATCCCGAGAATGTCTACCACAAAATTCACATTGGTCTCAAAATCGAAATACGCCGGGCCAAATGGGACTGCTGAGGGCTGTGCCAGGGAATTGGTATAGTATAATGTTCTGTCGAAGATATTTCCCTGTAAAGGACCGGGAGGCAGGAATTCGTCTAATGAAAAAGCGAATTCGTTTATCTCATCCAAGGTTTCCAGATCGAATACCTGATAAATAAAATCTGAATTGCCCAGCCCTACAAGTATGCCGACGTTCCCCAATTCATCGATCAGCAAATTGGGAATGCCAAATCCATAATCGAGGGTAAGCATTATATTTCGGCTTTCCGTATTAAAGACTACTACCTTGTAATTCCCTGCTTCATCCCTGTAGGTAATAAAAAGCCGTTGCCTGAAGTACAAGGGATCATAAGCTTGTTGGATATTTGCGTCAAGAGAAAGATCAGTAAAAGTCCCATCCTCCGGATCAAGCGTTCTTAGTCCGAAATCCCGACTTCCCTTTGGACTGTAATAGCCCAGAAAGATGAGGTCTTCAGAATTTGTCCCCCAGGTGATGGATCGATCCTCCGAAACGGTATAAAAGTTTGGATAGGATGTCGATTGACCTGTTAAAGTATTCTGTTGGATAAGGGAAAAATTATCAGAGGAAAAGCTGTAAAAGGAAACTTCTTCAGCCACCTGTCGCAGCGTCAGATAAAAAGGATCAACCCCTAGACTTTGTGTGAGGTTAGTCTGTGTGCCACTTTCCAGGGAAGCGTCATAGGAGTATTGATAGATGTTCTCTTCATCTTCGCCGATCAACCGGAAATCGGGCAAGGGTATTTCCTCTTCTACAGTTCCGGCTGCATTATCCCTGGAGCAGGAAGCCACCAGAAATACAAGCAGACAAAAGCCTAGTATATTAGAATATTTCATGCAATTTTTTCTTAAAAATACGCATTCTTGCAGAAGGGGTTATAAACTGAAGGTTTGTTTCGGGATAATGTCTTCTCTTTGTCTGAAGTATAGCTCCGAAAAATACTAAAACTCAGTATCTTTATTTTCAGGGAACACCCTGCTGTACACTTACAATCGATTATTGATATGTTGAAGAAAATTGATCTGGAGAACATTCTCTTTCTCGATATCGAAACCGTTCCTGAAGTTCCGGAATTCGATCAGCTCGATGAAAGCAAGCAGAATCTTTGGGATCACAAATCACAATACAAAAGAGGAGAAGAGATCACTGCTGAGGAATACTATGAAAATGCAGGAATATGGGCTGAATTTGGCAAGATCATCTGTATCTCTGTCGGATATTTCCACTTTAAGGGGAGTCAGCGTAAATTTAGAGTCACCACCTTTCACGGGGATGAAAAAACCTTATTGAAAGAATTTCGTTCTTTATTAGAAAGCCATTTTAAACCCAGAAAGTATCTGCTTTGTGCCCACAATGGGAAAGAGTTCGATTTTCCTTATATCGCCAGGCGGATGATTATCCACAACATTGCGCTTCCTGACAAACTCAACCATTTTGGAAAAAAACCATGGGAAGTACCCCATCTCGATACCATGGAATTGTGGAAATTTGGGGATTATAAACACTATACCTCTCTTAAACTCATGGCGCATGTGCTGGGCATCCCCTCCCCAAAAGAAGACATCGACGGAAGTATGGTGCGAGAAGTATTCTACAAGGACAAAGATCTGGATCGTATTATTCTCTACTGTGAAAGGGATGTGATTACCGTTGCTCAGGTATTCTTAAGGTTGCGAAATGAGGAGCTATTAGCTGAGGAAGAAATCCTCAGAGTATAATTGAGCATGTGTTATTCTGTAGAATTTAATAACCGCAATTGAATATAGACAGGAAAATGGTCACTATGGCCTCCCAGGTATTTCTTGCCGACGTATGTTCTGAAAGGATTGCCTTTGTACCGCCCGCTCCACTCTTTTAATAGATGATCATCAAAAATATTGGCGTGCGCAAAACTATGGTGCCCCGATCCTTTCTTAAAAAAGGTATCTGACAGAATAATTTGATCGAAGAGGGACCAGCGTTGCTTGTAATTTGCGCTTCCCCTGTCCTCCCCTATCAATTTTTCCATCGGATTGTAAAGGTCAGCTCCACTCAACAAGGTCTTTATACTTTGGTCAAACGGCCCGTCATTAAAGTCGCCCATGATCATATAATTAGGATTCTTCTCCTTCTCCTCGATCCTTCTCATGGTCCTGTGGATAGTTTCTGCTGCTTTGACGCGTTTATAGGCCGTTTCGTCTGCTCCGTCTCTCCTCGAAGGCCAGTGATTCACAAAAATGTGAACGGGCTCTCCGTGGAGCTTGCCGTGTACATAAAGAATATCGCGGGTGGCATCAGGCCGCCCGTCCGGATTCTCAACCTTCAGGAAAATGTTCTCGGAGGTAATTTCTTCAAAATGCTGCGGATGGTAAAGTAAAGCTGTATCTATTCCTCTTTCATCAGGAGAATCGAAGTGGATGTATTTATACCCCTTCCCCCGGAGTGCCTTTGTGTCGAGTAATTCACGGATCACCAATTTATTCTCCAATTCCGCAAGCCCTACAAGTACAGGTGGGCATTTACTGCTTTGCATTCCCAAACGCGAAATAGTCTTAGCCAATTTTTTAATTTTCCTGCGATAGCGCCTAGGTGTCCATTTTT
>JABDQM010000257.1 GCA_013042315.1 Flavobacteriaceae bacterium
CTTCCCCAAATCGTGTTGGTAGTGAGGTCGTTACTATCTACTCCGGGCAAACCATTCTCGTACTGCTTCCGGCCATCTGCAAGGATGTCTTCCGAAATATTTCCAAGGTTGATTACCAGTTCGCCGGTACCTGTGGCTATTCCGTCTACATAAGGATCCATGACCCAGAATTGCACAAATTCCACATTCGACTGTTCAAAATTTGTACTGCTCAGGGAGCGCATAATTCCCGCCCATTTTTCGGTGGGCAGTTCGGAGCCAAAATCCGGATTGGCATTATACGGTCCTTTTTGTGAAGGATAGTAGGCGATATCTAGGGTGTTCTGAACCGTGGTCTGCCCCTGGGCAATATCAATCTGTGGAAAAACTTCGTCTATAAATACCCTTCGGGTTTCATTGGTAGAAAGATCGTTATCTGAAACCCCCGTCGGTCTTTGATTCGTAAAAAAGATAGGGTCAATGGTGTACCAGGCCATTTTAGCACGTTCGTATCCTACCTGGAGATCCGCCTCCCCCTCATCCAGAAATTCAAGAGGGGTACTCGCCAGAGACCATCCCAAAGAGGAACGGATATCAATCAGGGCCTGCGCCCCTTCAAAGTCATCCAGATATGTGGTGGTCTCGCCCCGAAAGTCGGCGTTTTTAGGTGAATTTGGAATGAGATAGGCCACCTCTCCCCTCAATGAAATATTGGAGGGTACGTCTGTATCGATATTCGGTAACTTATTGGCTAGTCGCGTAAGAAAAGGAACCTCGGTTGAGAAGTTACCGTTAAGGCCAAAGATGGTATTATTTACCGGTTCTATCCCATAGTTTGATTTTTGCGTCAGAGGGCGTTCATTTAAATTGAGCAAGGTTCCGCCGAGCACAAAATTCTCATTGAACTGGTGTTCGATATTTACCCCGGTGAACCTTCGGGTTTGCTGTCCGAAAACCGCGTTGTTCTCTACTGAAATGTTGATGGGCGTGTTAGAAGCCTGCAAACTCGGATCCAGAATCTGAACTGTTCCGGCCTGGTAGTTAACCGTATAGTCAATACCTTCTTGTAATTGTCTTCCTCCTGCGGTTACCCTCACAGATCCTCTGGGAACATTAAATGCTCCGATCGGGATACCGTTACTGCCTTCTGATTTATACCTACCTTTTAGCCTGAATCTGTTTTTCTCAGCATCCTGCAGAGAAGCTGCCTTGGTATTGGCATACATATTCCTAAATACGTACTTCTGCTGATTCACATTGTACCCCTGATCATTATCCACCTCGTATGTCCCTCCACCCAGGAGGTCAAAAAGGTATTCCCCAAAAGGTTCAACTTTTGTAAAGATGATCTGCCCACCTTGGGTATTTACCGTGATCCCGGGTACGAAATCGAAGAATCCGTCACCTCCGGGTTGCACATCCCTGTACACGTTGAGTCGGTCCAGGTTAAAAACATCGAGAAGTATACGATCTTCAAGAGGCTTTGGGACTGAAGGCCATCCCGCATTGGGATCTACCGGAGTGATATAATTTCTGGGGGTAGGATCAGAATACAGAATATTCAGTTTAAAATCTTCTTCACTTAATTGGAAAGCCCCTGTAGCATAGATGTTTTTCATCATCAGATCCCAGATGGGATCGTTGACATTGGTGATGTTACTTTTTAATAGTTTTAAAACCAGGGTGTTGTTTGTAATCTCTGGTGTAACTCCACCCGCCACGGTTGTTGCGTCTAGCCCGCCATTGGCAAATTCCCCTACCTGGTAGACCTCTCCGTTAAAGGTATATTGAAAAGCAACAGCCAGAACTTCGTCATTGCTCAAACGTTGGTTAAGGGAAATATATCCGAGCTGCGAGTTAAACTGGTAGTCACGGGTAGTTTCTAATTTCCTGGCATTCTCAAGGATGGCGTAATCAAAGCCCTGATTGATTTGATAAGCTCCCGAAATATTGAATCCGTTGTCTACGGTGGCAATATCCCTAATGTCTGAAGTCAATGCCCCTCCATTACCGATCAATGCCGGATCAAAATCATTTGCCCCATTCCTCGGCAGATCAGGATTTGTAGCCGAAAGATTAAAAAATCCGGCTGGGTCCCCATTGGCCCGGCCAATTCGTGTTTTCTCATCAAGAGCTTCCCCCAAATCCTGCAGAGCGACAACATTTCTCACGTTAAGTGTTTGCTGACTGCGGTTGGTGACCCAAACTTCTAGCCGCGTAATTTGTACCTGACTTCGAATAAAGGGATAATTTGATAGCGCTTCATCGTACTGATCCCTGAAATACTGGGCCAGAAAGAAGTGTCTGTCCTCGTCGTAGTCGAGGGCTGTAAGTTCAAAATCGTTTATGGTTCCCCCACCCTGGGCAACAACGGTATTATTTTGAGATCGCTGTTCTGAAAAAACGGCTGTAACCGTAGTTTTCCCAAATTGCAGCTGGGTTTTTACTCCAAATAAGCTTTGAGC
>JABDQM010000188.1 GCA_013042315.1 Flavobacteriaceae bacterium
CAACATAATCAATGCCCAAAACCTAAAATGGACAACACTAACAGAATCCTTGAAAATAGATAGATTATTGCAGAACATGGCACAAGTATTATCTGCACTAAATCAAAGCTCCTTTCACAAGGTGGGATCACCTTTAGCCAAGAATAAAAAAACTAAAATTAAGAAGGAGTAATAATTAGTACATAGGTTAAAAGTTTCGTAAGATTTGGATTACTAAGTTGAAGAACAGTCGATAACTAGGCAACTTTTTTCGGTAAAATGCAGGTCATTGGTGAATAATTCGACGAACGACGGTATAAATGTTAAAGAAAGAGGTTACTCGTCGAAAGAGGGGCAAAATTTTTCTTGAAATACCCCTGTTATTTTTTCATAGGTCTTTGTTAGCGCCCTGAAACAGGGACATTGACATTTTTAGGCTAAAAAGGCCTACATTTAACAAGACCTTCAAATGCTTCAGATAAAACAATGGAAAATATCTCTATCAGTTCGCTAAAACCACGTATGTCTTTTTGGCAAATTTGGAATATGAGTTTTGGATTTTTAGGTATCCAATTTGGATTTGCCTTACAAAATGCCAATGTCAGTAGAATATTCGAAACCCTGGGTGCCTCTAAAGATGAACTACCTATCCTTTGGCTTGCTGCCCCGGTAACCGGTTTATTAGTTCAACCTATTATTGGATACTACAGTGACCGCACCTGGCACAGAAAGTGGGGAAGAAGAAGGCCCTTTTTTGCTGTTGGAGCTTTGCTTGCAACCCTGGCTTTGTTTCTCATGCCTAATTCTACTGCGCTTTGGATGGCTGTGATTATGCTTTGGTTATTAGATGCGTCCATTAACATAAGTATGGAACCATTCAGGGCATTTGTGGGAGATATGCTCCCTAACGAGCAACGGACCAGCGGATTTGCTATGCAGAGTTTTTTTATCGGCCTGGGTGCCATTATCGCTTCTGCTCTGCCATGGATCTTCACAAATTGGTTTGGCATTAGTAATATTTCCCCTGATGGTGGAATCCCCGATTCGGTAAAATGGTCTTTTTATATAGGGGGTATCGCCTACTTCTCAGCGGTGATGTGGACTGTTTTTAACACCAAAGAGTATCCTCCGGATGATATTGAACAACTAAAGGCAGAAAATGCAAGTAAAGGTATTTTTGGCGGACTGGCGGAATCATTCTTGGGCATTTTTAAAATGCCAAAGACTATGGTTCAACTCGCTTTTGTACAATTTTTCTCCTGGTTCTCATTATTTGCCATGTGGATATATACCACCTCAGCAGTAACCAGTCATGTCTATGGAACATCTGACACAAGTTCAGCTTTGTACAATGAAGGAGCCGATTGGGTGGGGATTTGCTTTGCGATATACAATGGGATTGCAGCTCTGGTGGCATTTCTGCTACCCGTTATAGCCAAGAAGGTAAGCAGGCGTATTACCCACTTGTTAGCTCTGGTTTGCGGGGGTTTTAGTTTACTGTCAATTTATTTTATCACCGACCCCAATATGTTGCTCGTCGCCATGATCGGGGTGGGGATTGCCTGGGCAAGCATTCTTTCCATGCCCTATGCCATGCTCTCCAGTATTCTCCCTGCAAATAAAATGGGGTATTATATGGGGGTCTTTAATTTCTTTATCGTTATTCCACAGATCGTTGCTGCGGGAATATTGGGCTTGCTGTTGAAGACCTTCTTTGGAAATGTCTCCATTTATGCACTTATCATAGGAGGAGTGGCTATGATCATAGCCGGACTACTTTGCCTGATTGTTGAAGACAAGGACGTGGTTGTCAATACGGCCCAAAAAAAATCTGGATAACAATTCAGTCAGAATTTTTTACAACTCGGTAGATGTTTTTTAATCGGAAAAGAGAATATGCACACTTTTGAAGTGTATTAATTTAAAAACCGCTATTATGAACCATCTATTATTATTCTTAGTTTTTGTATTTACACTTTTTTCTCAGCTCTGCTTTTCCCAGGAGAATGCTGGTGCTGATATTGTAGTCACCATTGAAAATGTCCTGACAGACGGGGGACAAGTCTACGCCGCCTTACACACCGCTGAAACTTTTATGCAGAGTCAGGGCGTTGATTTTGTCGTAGCCGAGGGAAAGAAAGGAGCGCTTAGTATGAGTTTCGAAGGAGTAGAACCCGGGACATATGCCATTATGGTGATGCACGACTTAAATGGCAACAGCCAAATGGATTATGACACCAATGGGATGCCAGTAGAGAGTTACGGCATGTCTGGGAATGATATGCAAATGGGGCCTCCCACCTTTAATAGCGCCAAATTTGAAGTTACTGGCGAGAATCAGGAATTGACCATAAGGTTTTAAACAAAAAAAAAGCCCACTTCGGTGGGCTTTTTTTTTAGATTTCTTCAGCCAGCCATGCTTTCATCATCCAGACTGTTTTTTCCTGTTCCGTGATAAAATCACTCATCATCGAATTGGTTCCTTCGTCATTTGCTTCATCCGAAGCATCGAGGATACGTCTTTCAATTTCAAGAAGCTCCTTTAGAGAATCAACGATCAGGCGAATGGCCTTTTCATCAACCGTAACGTTTTTCCCCAGAGGGACTTTGGAGGTTTCTATGTAATCTTCAAAGGTGTGAAGAGGAACTTCTCCTAAAGTTAAAATCCTTTCCGCTATCATATCAACCTTCAGGTTGGCATCGTCGTAAAGTTCTTCAAACTTCACGTGAAGATCAAAGAATCTCTTCCCCTTGATATTCCAGTGAATACCTCTCAGGTTCATGTAATAACTCTGGAAATTAGCCAATAAAATATTGAGCTCCTGTCCTAATTCTCGTGACTGCTTTGCATCCAGTCCAATACTGTTCAATTTCATTGTTCTTAAATTTGGCATAAATTTATCAAATAAAAATCGGCATTCAGTATAAGTTTTATCGATAGTTTTTATAAATTTATTGCGTAACACTATACTATGACGATTACACAATTACAGTATGTTCTGGCTGTGGCCGAACATCAAAATTTTACAGTGGCAGCTGAGAAGAGTTTTGTTACTCAGCCCACCTTAAGTATGCAGGTTCAGAAGCTTGAAGATGAATTGGATTTGCGTATTTTCGACCGCAGTAAAAAACCTATTTCCATAACAGAGGCAGGAAAGAAAATTGTAGCGCAGGCCAAAAATATTGTCAACGAGGCAAAACGGATTAAGGACATTGTAGATCAGGAAAAGGGATTTATCGGAGGGGAATATATTCTGGGTATTATCCCAACAGTTATGCCCACCCTTCTACCTATGTTTTTGAAAACCTTCATTAATAAGTATCCCAAGGTGAACCTGATCATCCGGGAACAGAATACGGAAAGCTTAATCCGAAATCTACAAGATGGGCACCTGGATGCGGGAATCGCCGCAACACCGCTGGATATCGAATTCATTACCGAGCGTCCTTTGTACTACGAGCCCTTTGTGGGCTACGTTCCCGAGAGTCACAGGTTGCGCAAGGAAGAAAAGCTGAATCCGGAATTATTGGATATACGCGATATTTTGCTTTTAGAGGACGGACATTGTTTCCGGGAAGGGGTGGTTAATTTGTGTAAGGCATCAAAGAAATTTGAGGATCACTTTCAATTGCAGAGCGGAAGTTTTGAAACCCTGGTGAATCTGGCCAACGAAGGATTGGGGATGACGCTGCTGCCCTATCTCAATGCGATAGAGCTGGACGAAAAAAAGAAGTCGAATTTGAAATATTTTCAGGATCCCTCCCCGGCACGTGAAATCAGTCTTATCTACCACAAAAAAGAATTAAAGCTGCATATTACCAATGCATTACGAGAGGTAATAGCCTCAGTGATAAGGGGGGCCATAAAATTTCAGGACGTAAAGATTATCAGTCCGCTATCGCAAAACTGATATCAGATCAAGAATGGGATAAAAAAAGCTGCCTTTACGGCAGCTTTTTTATGCTTTTATATAAATTAAACTTTCTTTTAGCTCTGGTTTATCGGTAATAAAGCCCATTAACCAGTGTTTTAGTTCTTCAATTTCATAGGGTAATAGCTTTGAAATTGCTTTTTGTAGTTCCTTGCTGAATAACTTTGCATCGAAACTAACTTTTTGGAGTACGGTTTTGTAATACTCCAACATAGCTCTAGCCATACAAACGTATTTTAGTTAGACTGTTTAAACGAAATTAACAAAAAAAGGTGGTCGATATTGTACCCGAATGGTTAATTATTAGATAATTTCACCTATTAATCGATGAACGACACGATACCTCGGTAAATGAAAGTCATTAACACCCCCTTTAAGGTAATTTATATCTTACTGATAGCCTGCATGTTAACGGGCTGTTCCTCTTTAAAAAAACGAAAAATTGAAAGAAACTTGGCGGAAAAGCTCGCTCGCCATGGCTTTGAGGATCATTTTACGGGATTTCTGGTATTCGCACCTGAGGCCAAGGACACCCTTATGGCAATAAACGCTCATAAATACTTCACCCCTGCCAGCAATACTAAAATTTTTACGCTCTACACATCCCTTAAAATCCTCGGGGATTCTATCCCTTCGCTGCGATATCACGTTATAAAAGATACCGTATTTTTTCAGGGAACAGGGCATCCGGGGAGTTTACATCCTGCGTTTAAGGATAGCAGCATTGTACAATTCCTGCGATCCTTCAAAACTTTAACCTATGTACCTGCGAATTTTTCGGAAGGAAGATTCGGTCCGGGTTGGGCGTGGGAAGATTTTGACAGCGAGTTTGCCCCTGAACGATCGTCATTTCCGCTTTATGGCAATGTTCTTACTTACATCCGAAATAGCCACCCTGAGATTGTCCCTGAATATTTTAAGGACAGCACTAGTGCAGTAGCTTTACCCGGGAGAAGGCTCGAACACAAGAACACATTCTACTTTGATCCTAGCGGTCGGGACAGCCTTAAAGTCCCCTTTAAAACCGGAATTAAACTCACCGCAGATCTGCTGAAGAGGGTCATCGAAAAACCTGTCACCATCAGAAAGCGATTTCCGGAGGGAGAGAAAAAACTGTTGTATGGAAATACAGCTGCAGACAGTCTCTATAAGGGACTGATGGAAGACAGCGATAACTTTATAGCCGAGCAGTTACTCATAGCATCTTCAGCCGCTCTTACAGATACCCTCTCATCTAAGCTGGCCAGGGATTTTATTCTGGATACGTATCTGGCCAATCTCGAAGATCAACCCCGGTGGGTAGACGGCTCAGGGCTTTCGAGGTATAATTTGTTTACCCCTGCTTCCATGATACATGTGCTTGAGCAACTCTATAAAGAATTCGGAAGAGATCGCATTCTAGCGATTTTTCCGGCAGGGGGCAAAGAAGGGACACTTGAAGATTGGTATGGAACTACAGGGCCCCCGTATGTATATGCTAAAAGTGGTACTTTGGGGAATACGTATTGTCTCAGTGGATATATGATCACCACTTCGGGTAAATTTCTTCTCTTTAGCTTTATGAACAACCACTTTATGGGAGGCAGCTCCCAGCTCAAACCAAAAATAGAAGCCATTCTCGAAGAAATGCGGGACTCCTACTGACGCCGACTATATCAACTTCTGTAGTTCTGCATATTGCAGCAGCATAATGGTCTTGGCATCTTTGATCTCCCCTGATTTTATCATTTCCAGAGCTAAATTAAAGTCGACCTCCAATACTTCGATGTTTTCAGTCTCGTGGGCTACTCCCCCACCTTCATTTACCTTCATGGAAGCATTATATGGTGCGACAAAAAAGTGTAGTATTTCAGTGACTGCTCCGGGAGACATATAGGCTTCAAATACTTTTTTTACTTGCGGTACACGATATCCGGTTTCCTCTTCTACTTCTTTTATAATACATTGCTCAGGATCTTGTTGATCGAGCATCCCGGCACAAACCTCAACCATCATTCCCGTTGGGTTGGCATTGATGTAGGTGGGCATTCGGAATTGGCGGGTTAGAATCACCTTCTTCTCATCAGCTTGATAAAGTAAGATTGCGGCCCCATTACCCCTGTCATAGGCCTCCCGAATTTGCGTTTCCCAGCTACCATCTTCTTTTTGATAGTCATAAGTATACCGGTATAAAGTATACCATTGATCAGAGAGGATTTCCTTTTTTATATTCCTAATTTCACCGTTTTTCAAGATGCCCTATTCTTTCATTTATTAAACCGTAATGGCCTTGTTGAGATACCGCCTGAAGGGAAGCATTTCTTTATAGATCTTGAGAATATACTCATCAAAGTTGGGATCGGTAATCATATCTTCTGTCAACTGATGTTCAACTGCAAAGGTCTTATTTCTGAGCAGATCGATGTAGGGATGGTCTTTAGAATATCCTTTCGGGGAGGTAATCAACTTTTCATCTTCATATAGCGAACCGAAAAGCTTTTTAAAGGAAGGTTTATTTAAAATCTCCATGAAAGCTTCCCCATTGTAGTCGATTGCTTCTCTGACACTTTTAAGTCTTTTGGGATCCGGCCTCCATAACCCCCCGGCCAGCAGCGATTGTCTTATCCCTATTTGTATATAAAAATCACCGGTATTCGGAGCTTTGTCTAAGCCCGCCCCAAAATGGTCTTTATACACAGGTTTATTCGGGTGAAACATCAGGTTATTATTGATCCTGTTCATCCCTGTTTTTCCAGGGGTCGGATAGTAATCAGGATCTATTTGGCCCAAGCGGATGTTGAGTTGGTCTAGCCAACGGATAAACGAGTCCCTATGCCGATGGTAGGTTTTGCGATGCTTATCCATCCATTCTTTAGAGTTATTCTGATCCAATTCACGGAGGAACTCCAATAATGCATTAAAATCGATAGTGTTCTGCAAGTTTTAAAGATTGTGTATAGTAGTATACGAGTTAAAACCGGTTGTCTCCATCGAGAATATCTCCCAGTCCACCCAAAATACTTCCTTCACCTTTGTCCTTTCCTCCACCTTTGGGAGCAGAAGCCCATACTCTTTTGGCCAGCCTGCTGAAGGGTAAAGACTGAACGTATACCGTACCTGGTCCGCGAAGCGTGGCAAAAAACAGGCCTTCCCCGCCAAAGAGGGTGTTTTTAATTCCGCCTACAAATTCAACATCGTAGTCTATATCCTTGGTGAATCCGACGATGCAACCCGTGTCTACTTTGATGATTTCGCCCGGACCTAATTCCTTTTTGGCCAGGGTTCCGCCTGCGTGGACAAAGGCCATGCCGTCTCCTTCTAACTTCTGCATAATAAATCCTTCCCCACCGAAAAGTCCGCGCCCCAGGCGCTTAGAAAATTCAATTCCAACGGATACCCCCTTTGCTGCACATAAAAAGGCATCTTTCTGACAGATAAACTTTCCTTGTTTTTCAGAGAGATCAATAGGAAGGATTTTTCCCGGATAAGGCGAGGCAAAACTCACCCTTCTTTTATTTCTCGAGATATTGAGAAAGGAAGTCATAAAGAGGCCTTCTCCTGTGAGTATTCGTTTTCCTGCGGATAGGAGACTGCCAAGTACTCCTTTATTCTGATTGGAACCGTCGCCAAAGATGGTATCCATCTGTAGGTCGGTATCCATCATCATAAAACTTCCTGCTTCAGCCACTACGGCTTCCTGGGGATCAAGCTCTATTTCTACGTACTGCATCTCTTCCCCAAAGATGTGATAGTCTATTTCGTGTGAATTCATATTGTTGGTTTTTCTTTTGACTTGTTAGTAGTGTTTCCCGAACTGATGTTACACTTTTTTTATCATCCTTTGTGCTACCTCTTCAATTTCTCTAAAGCGCTGCGTACCTATCATCAGCTTCTTTCCGTTCTTCAGCTTGAGCGCTAGGCCTTTGGTCCCTTTTACGTTATAGACGGTGCCATAAGGCGTCCAGATTCTAAGTCCATATCCTATCATCGGACTGTATTTCACGATTTTCACTTCCTCTATTTCCTCCCAGAAAATCTTTTTATTTGCCAGGGGAACGAATTTGATATGGATATGTTCCTTTGTGATGAAGGTTCTCAATTTCATCAAGCTTAATAATAAACAAAGCAGGAGCATTCCTGCGAATAAAATGATAAGGGCATAATCAGGCATAGGATTATCTCCAAAGGGCTTTTTTAAGATGATTTGCTGAATGATCCCGTAGGTTGGTATAGAAAGGCAGAGGATTACTATTATCCATACTAACCATTGAGAAAAGCGCTGTTCTTCTTTAAAGAGAACATCTTGCTTTTGGGCCATACGCGAAGAATTATTCAAGGCAGATAAATTTATGATTTTACTTTCAGGGTCCATTCAAAATCGAAGACAGAAACCACTATCCCCTGCTCGTTCACTCCGGTGGCCGTCATCCAACAGGTTTGTCCCTCCCCTGTTTTAATGGCTCTTTGCAGGGCCTGACCAATTTTATATCCATCCTCACAGCTAAAGGTAATTTTTCCAGTGGCCTTTTTGCTAAACGTAGCTTTGTTATTGGCGACCAGCATGGATACTTTTTTTCCACTTTCCTGAATGTGATCCATAACTATGGCTCCGGTACTCAGTTCAGCTGCCATCCCCTGTACTGCCCAGAACATCGATTTGAATGGATTCTGATTGATCCACTTATGGGTAACAGTCACCACGGCCTTCCCCTTATTGAGCTCCCTAAGACGAACACCGGTCCACCAGGCAGCTGGTAATTTAAAAAAAAGGAAAGTATTGAACTTACTTACGGAAGTAGCCATGTACAAGGATTTAAGCACTAAAATTAAGACAATTCCACGAGATGCAAATTGTTAATATTATGTTAATTTATAGTACTATGTTTTGCATAATACCTTCTTTTGGATATATATTTGCATAAGAAACTAATATGCCATGACAGAAACATTGTCAAAACACGAGAGAAATTTGTCCGCCGCCATCCACGCATCAACTTTTGGCAGGTTCTTTATCCCCTTTGGAAATATCCTGCTGCCGCTGGTTCTATGGTTGGCCAACAAAAAGGACTCTGCTTTTGTTGACTACAATGGGAAACAGGCCTTGAATTTTCAAATTAGTCTGTTGTTGTATTCCGTAGTCCTGGGAGCCATATCCATTCCTTTCTTTTTTGGTCTGATCCCTGATCTCTTTGATCACGGAATTCTACAATGGGGCAACAGAGACCCTTTTAACGGTGTCAACCTATTTGTAGACTGGGACGACTTTCCATTTGGCCGAATCTGGCCTTTGGGAATGGCCGGACTGATTCCTGTTGCGCTATTTATTGTCAATGTGGTCTATACTATTCTCGCTACGCTGAGAACCAATGAAGGCCAGACATTTAAATATCCCATCACCATTAAATTCATCAAATAATGAAGAGCGTGTTCCACATACTTATGGCCTTTTCCCTTTTCCTTGGGATGCCTGTTGCACAGGCACAACTCGCGGAGAGCTCTGAATTGCACCAGCTGCTCAAGAAAAAGGACAGCCTTTTATTCCACGCTGCATTTAACAGTTGTGACCCGGAAACCATGGCTACTCTTTTTACAGAAGATTTTGAGTTTTACCACGATAAAGGGGGTACCTCCATGGGCAGGGAAACTTTTTTAGCACCCATGTATGAGAACTGTTCTGGTAAGACCGAAAATTGGAAACAACCCTCCAAACGCATACTTGTAAAAAACAGCCTCAGGGTATTTCCTTTGAGAAAAGACGGCGTTCTCTACGGAGCTATTCAGGAAGGGATGCATCGTTTTGAATTTCTAAATGAAAATCAAGAATATCAGAAGGGAGATATCGCTCGATTTACACATGTCTGGATGCTTCAAGACGATCAATGGAAGATCAAACGCGAATTGAGCTATGATCACCAGCCGGCTTCGAGCTATCAAATAGAAAACTAAAAACACATCAATCTATATATGAGTTTATTCATCAATCAAAATCCTATGAAACTTCAAAAAACGAACAGTTAATCCTATGCTGAAGGAAGATCCGACTCATCACCGGACAGCATGTAACAGAAGAAAAAATTATGAACATAGAAAACACAAAAGCGCAAATGCGTAAGGGAGTACTGGAATACTGTATCCTGTCTATCCTTCAGGAAGAAGACAAGTATACCTCTGAAATTCTCGACACTCTTAAAAACGCTAAAATGCTGGTGGTAGAAGGTACAATTTACCCCTTGCTCACCAGGCTGAAAAATGCCGGATTACTAAATTACCGATGGGAAGAATCGACTTCCGGACCACCCCGAAAATACTACGGGTTAACAGAAACCGGAAAAATGTTTCTCAAGGAACTCGATTCAACCTGGGACGAACTCAGAAACGCCGTGAATTTGGTCACCAACGCTAAAAAAGTAAAAAAATGAACAAAACAGTCAATATAAATCTTGCCAACGTCCTTTTCCACATCGATGAGGAAGCTTTTAACAAGCTGAAACGATATTTAGAGGCTATCAAACGATCTTTTTCGGGTACAGCGGGTAGTGATGAAATCATAGCCGATATTGAAGCCCGGATCGCAGAACTCTTCCAGGAAAGGATGGAGAACGACAGACAGGTAATCACCATGAAGGAAGTAGATGCCGTGATACAGGTCATGGGTCAGCCTGAAGATTACAGGGTTGATGAGGATATCTTTGAAGATGCCCCTAAAACTGAAGAACGCAGAGCTTCCAGAACTAAAAAACTCTATCGCGATATCGATAATAAGTATATCGGAGGTGTAAGTGCCGGACTCGAACACTATTTGGGAATAGATAGCCTGTGGATCCGACTAATTTTCATTCTTCTTGCTCTAACTTCAGGATTTGGTTTTATCGCATATGGCCTGCTCTGGATCCTTGTCCCCGAAGCGGTCACCACCTCTCAAAAACTCGATATGAGAGGTGAACCTGTGAACATCAGTAACATCGAAAAAAAAATTAAAGAAGGCTACGACGACGTTGCCGAGAAAGTAAAAGGTGTCGATTATGAAAAGGTCGGCAACAAGGTAAAGAGCAGTGGGCGAACGTTTTTTGATGCCCTGGGTAATGTGATCTTATTCCTGTTTAAAGTCCTTGCTAAATTTATTGGCGTCTTGTTGATCATTATTGGTGCATCAACCCTCATAGGATTATTTATTGGACTATTCACTGTTGGGACTCTTGATATTATACATATTCCCGGACTCGACTTCTACGATATCTTTAATGCCTCGGGAACACCGGTTTGGGTAATTTCTCTACTCTCGTTCTTTGCAGTGGGAATCCCATTCTTTTTCGTGCTTTATCTGGGACTTAAGATCCTCATCAACAATTTGAAATCCATAGGTAACGTTGTTAAATTCTCTCTGCTGGGTCTTTGGTTGATTTCGATTATCGGTCTTGTGGTTATGGGAATTAGGGAAGCTGCTGCTCATGCCTATTCAGGCAGTACAACGGTTAAGGAAGAGCTTTACCTGCCTGCTGGGCAGGACACCCTGGTTATCAGACCAATGAGTAGTGAATTGTTTGAAAATCAGGAAAATATCGGTTTTAATGATATGACCATTACCTATGATGAAAATGGAGAACGATTATTGTTTTCCGACGACATCCGGTTCGATATCACCAAATCCTCAGATACGCTCGCCTATCTTAAAATCCGAAGAAATGCGGATGGAAGCTCCCTTTCTGATGCCAGGAACAGGGCATCTAATATTCTCTATTCGTATACGCTCGAAGGAAATACCCTTTCCTTAGATAACTTCCTGACCACGGCCATGGAAAATAAAGTCCGCGACCAGGAAATTCGTATAACGATAACGATCCCGGAAGGTACGCTGATCCGTTTTGAACCCGGAATGCGAAGATATATCGGACGGTTGACGCGTTACGATAAAGATATCTACCGCGGGGATATGGTTGACTACCTATGGCTTATGACCGCCAACGGGGAATTGGAATGTCAGGATTGTCCTGAAAATATGAATGGAAGACTGGAATGGAGTGATGATGAAGGCCGTATAATTATCGATGAAGATGGAATCGATATCAACGTTAAAGACGGTAGGGAATCGTTTAAACTAAAAATCGATGAACGCGGAGTGGAGATCAAGGCAGACGATGATGGCTTATAATTTACATTTCATCCCAATGATTCTACAACTCAGTCATTGAAACTATATAGATACCCTAAAGAAAAATACTTTTGAATCAATCAATTATTACTAACAACCCCCCGGCAATTCGTCGCCGGCTAAAAAACAACAACATGACAACACTAGCTAGATTTGCAATCGCCGTCCTAATGGCCCTTTTCTTATCCTCCTGTGCCTTCGATATGAATTTTGGCCAGGGTAAAAAAGGCAACGGAATTGTCGCCAAGGAAACAAGAGAGGTATATGAAGATTTTACCGAAGTCTCCGCCTCCGAAGGCCTTGATGTTTTCGTGACCCAAGCTGATAACTTCTCTATTGAAGTGGAGGCTGATGAAAATATCATAGAATTGATAGGAACAGACATCAAAAATGGGAAATTGAGAATTCACGCCGTAGAAAACATAGGAAGAGCCACCAAAAGAATACATGTTAGCCTCCCGGAGGTAACCGGACTATACGCTTCCAGTGGTGCTGACCTGATTACCCAAAATACGATCCGGGCAAACAAAATAGGTCTGGATGCCAGTAGTGGGGCCGACATAAAAGCGGCTATAGTTGCCGACGAAGTAGAGGCCGATACCAGTAGTGGAGCAGACATCAGGATTGAAGGCGAAGCAGAGCTTTTAAGAGCAGATGCAAGCAGTGGTGCTAACATCAGCGCCAAAGACTTTGCGGTAAGAGTATGCTACGCCGATGCGAGTAGCGGTTCAGATATCGATATTAATGTTTCAGAATCGCTTATTGCAGACGTAAGTAGCGGCGCAGACATTTCCTATTCCGGTAATCCAACAGTAGAAAAAAACAAATCCTATTCAGGAAGTGTCCATAAAGATTAAGATCAACTAACCAATAAACCGTAAAACCCCGAATTTTTCTTCGGGGTTTTTTATTTCACTCTTTGCTTTGATTATCTTAGGTATAAATTAAAAGCATGCAAGTTCGGCTATCCCAACACAAACTTAAACTCAAGCATCGATTTACGATCTCCAGGGAATCTCATACTACCCAGGACACATTAATCGTTCATTTAAGTCAGGGAGGAAAGACAGGTTACGGGGAAACAACTTCAAACCCCTATTACGGCCATACTGTCAAAAATCTAATGGAGGAAATAGAAGCCATAATCGGTGAAATTGAAAACTACACTTTATCCAAGCCTGAAGACTTCCACTTGTGGTTATCGAAAAAAAACCTATCCAGTTTTGCCCTGTGTGCTTTGGACCTTGCCGCCCACGATCTTTATGGTAAGTTACAAAACAGTCCACTATACAAACTTTGGAATACAACGCTTGACGACTATCCCACAACAAATTACACCCTGGGAATAGACACGATTGAAAACATGGTCATTAAAATGAAGGAGATGCCATGGCCTATTTACAAGATCAAATTAGGTACTTCTGAGGATTTGGATATTGTCAGGGAATTGAGAAAACACAGTGATGCAGTTTTCAGAATCGATGCAAATGGTGCCTGGACCGCGGCCCAGACGATTGCTATTTGCCCTGAGCTTAAAAAGCTCGGTGTTGAGTTTATAGAACAACCTCTCAAAGCTGATGATTGGATGGGTATGGAAGAGGTTGCGCATCATTCGGTCTTACCTATAATTGCCGATGAAAGCTGTCTGGTGGAAGAGGATGTAGAACGATGTGCCCTTCACTTTAACGGCATCAACATTAAACTCACCAAATGTGGTGGGCTAACCCCTGCCCTGCGGATGATTAAAAAAGGTAGAAACCTGGGCTTAAAAATAATGGTAGGCTGTATGACCGAGTCTACTGTTGGTATTTCTGCCATTGGGCAACTGCTGCCGCAGTTGGATTACGTAGATATGGATGGTCCCATGCTGATCAGCAATGACATTGCCCGGGGTATCACAATTAATAATGACGCAACAATCACATTTCCAACCCTGGGAGGAAGCGGAATAAGCCTTATTAAATGAGGGTAGAGGTGCAACAATATCCGGGCAGGACACTTATTCACAAGGGTGATACATATCATTATTTTGGGGGCACCTCTTATCTCGGCATACAACTGGAACCGGAATTTATTGAGATAGCCAAGCGATATATCAGTAAATACGGAACAAATTACGGAGCGTCCAGAAGGTCTAATATTCGGTTAGATATCTACGAGCAGGCCGAAACCTATCTATCGCAATGGATTGGCGGGGAGGCCAGTCTTACGATGTCTTCGGGCTATCTCGCCGGCCAACTGCTCGCACAACACTTTAAGTCGAGAGAGCACAAACTATTTTATGCCCCTAATAGTCATTCTGCCTTGTATACCAGCAATGCGAAACCGTATACCACATATACTACCCTCAATATCGCTTTACGCGAACACCTAGACAACAACGAAAAACAAGTACCGGTGGTCTTCCTCGATTCTATAGACTTTTCGGGCTGTAATTATCCGCATTTTGATATCCTGCGAACACTACCCCTGGATTCCTGTATCCTGGTGGTGGATGATTCCCACGGCATAGGCGTGGTGGGCGAAAATGGAGCCGGAGTTTTTAGTAGTCTTAAGTCTCTCCCGTGCAAGGAACTGGTCCTTTGTGCTTCTCTTGGAAAAGCAGTGGGAATACAGGCAGGAGTTGTTAGCGGTGAAAGCTCGAGAATCGACAAACTAAAGGCCTCAGATTTCTTTGGCGGAGCGAGTCCGGCAGCCCCCTTTTACCTGGCGCAATTTATGGAGGCCGAACCCATTTATCAGCAAAAAAGAGAAGAATTGAGTCGGAATATCTCCTTGTTCGAAGGTCTTACCAAGGATCTTAAAGTATTGAATCGCATGCCGCAATATCCGGTTTACGGATACTCCAATCAGGCCATGACGGACTACCTGAAAGATCGGCGAATCCTTGTGACCGATTTCAGGTATCCCACAGAAGATTCCTATGCGACTAATAGAATTGTTCTTACAGCTGCCCACAATCACATGGATATAAATACCTTAGCCGAAGCCTTAAATACTTTTCTCAGTTAGTTTTGAATAGTCCACTTCCAACTTAGGGTATAAATAATCTCTGAATGTTAAAGCTATTCCCAAAAAAATTGTATCTTAATTGAACATTTTTGAGGGATTAAAACATTCAACTATGAAAAAATATATAAAGATCTTAGGCCTTGCAATTATTGTTGTCATTGCCGCCATTGCAATATCATCTAAACCAAACAGCATGCATTCCATGCAGGGAGTTTGGGAATTGCAGAGTTTTTCTAACTGGAATGGTGAAGCCATTGATACTGTGGACAAGGCTCCCGGATACCGGCAGGTGAAAATGTATTACAATGGAAAGATCATGTGGTCACGATGGGTTCCCGGAGACGAACAAGGCAGATTTGGATACGGTTCGTACAAAATCAATGATACTGACCTTGTTGAGACTATTGAATATGGGGATTACGAAATGATGCAGGCTCTTGACACGATGCGGGTTTTTACCTTTGAGCTAGACCTTAAAGATAACACCTATAGCCAGATAACACTAGACAACGAGGGTAATCCTACCTTTTCGGAGAATTATGTCCGCATAGACTAATTCTAAAGATTTTATAAATCAAAAAACCCCGGAAATCCGGGGTTTTTCATTTTCTGCATTTATTGGATCAGGAATTTACTTCTTCAGGGGTCTCTACAGTTGCCAGGTATCGTTCAGCATCCAGGGCAGCCATACATCCGGTACCGGCTGCTGTTACCGCTTGCCGGTATTCCTTATCCTGCACATCTCCACTGGCAAAAACGCCCGGTTTCGTGGTTTTCGTTGATTTCCCTTTGGTGATCAAATAGCCTGTACCATCCATCTCCAATTGTCCTTTAAAAATATCCGTATTCGGTTTATGACCGATGGCTACAAAAAAGCCGGTGATCGGTATTTCTTCCTTTTCCCCCGTTTGGTTGTTCACCATTCTAAGTCCTTCTACCACCTGTTCTCCAAGAATCTCATCAACCTCTGTAAAATAACGGATATCAACATTGGCCAAACTGTTCACCCTGTGCTGCATAGCTTTGGAGGCGCGCATTTCACCTTTCCGGATCAGCATGGTCACCTTTTTACAAATATTTGCCAGGTATGAGGCTTCTTCAGCGGCAGTATCACCTCCGCCCACAATGGCAACCTCTTGTCCTTTGTAGAAAAAGCCATCACAAACCGCACAGGCTGATACTCCCCCACCCCGCAGACGTTGTTCACTGGGTATGTTTAAATATTTTGCCGAAGCTCCGGTAGAAATGATCACTGTTTCTGCTTCTACCACCTTTGAATCGTCAATGGTTACTTTATGGATCCCACCTACCTGTTCACTGAATTCTACAGCCGTAGCCATTCCAATACGCACTTCGGTTCCAAAGCGTTCGGCCTGTTGTTGAAGTTGAATCATCATAGTAGGGCCATCTATTCCTTCGGGATAACCCGGGAAATTGTCAACTTCAGTGGTGGTGGTTAACTGTCCTCCAGGCTCCATTCCCGTATACATAACAGGTTTTAAATCTGCACGTGCTGCGTAAATTGCCGCTGTATATCCGGCTGGTCCTGAGCCCAGGATCAGGGTTTTTATTCTTTCTATAGATTCTGCCATAATATATCTTCTCGTAAAAAATTAGATTGTAAAAATACCTTATTGTCAACTTTTGGGTAAGGCAAAGTTATCAAAAGTTATGATAGTTACATAACCGAGAAGAGCACTCTGAGTAATGCTATTCTCAATGTGCTGGGGCACTTAAAGTTTTACTCCAAAAGCAAGATCCCCTGCGTCTCCTAAGCCCGGTACTATATACCCTTCCCCGGTTAGTTCCTCATCAATTGCAGCAATCCACAGATGTGTATTTTCCGGAAAAAAATTCTTTATGTAGGAGACTCCGGGAGCAGAGCCAATAACCGAGACAATATGAATTTGCTTAGGCTGGCCATGTCCTTGAAGGGCCTTGTAAACATTCTCAAGTGTTTTTCCTGTCGCAAGCATGGGATCAGTAAGGATTAGTATTTTATCATTCAAATGAGGTGCGGCAAAATACTTTACGATCACCTCAAACTCCTCCCCCCCATCCGGGTGATGTCGATAGGCTGAAATAAAAGCGTTCTCGGCATGGTCAAAATAATTCAACAAGCCCTGATGCAACGGCAAACCAGCCCTCAATACTGAACACAAAACCAATTCATCTTCGAGTTTTGATACCGATGCCTTACCCAGGGGAGTTAATACTTCGGCTTGATGATAACCTAAAGTTTTACTCAGTTCGTAACCCAGAATCTCTCCGATACGCTCAATATTTCTTCTAAATCGCATACTATCCCCTTGCACATCCTTATCCCTTATTTCGGCAATGAATTGATTGAGGAGGGAGTTTTCACTTTCGAGCTTGTGAATGATCATAACCTTTACAATTTCCCACTAAGGTAGCATATCCCCTGCACTTCCTTATAACGAGAAAGCAGAAGGTAAAATACCTCCTGCTTTCAACATCCATATATTAAAATAGATGAAACTAAACCTTTTTGCCCTTCATCATTTTATTCCAATACAGATAGGGGAGCATGTATTTTTTTAAAATCCACAAACGCCAATGTTCCTTGGAACTGTCGAAGATCAACATCTGCTTCAATTTGGGATCCGGGGTGAAATTATTCTGATAGTCGAATTCGGCCAAAACCATTTTTCCATAACCTGTGACCAAAGGACAGGAAGAATATCCGTTGTAGGATTTATTGTTTGCTTCCTGATTCTTTATCAACTTTAAAATATTATCTACAACAACAGGGGCCTGTTTCCGGATCGCTGCTCCCGTTTTTGCGGTAGGAAGTGCCGCCACATCACCCAAACCAAAAACATTGGAGTATTTTACATGCTGCATTGATCCGTGATCAACATCTAACCAGCCTGCCTCGTTTACCAGAACAGATTCCTGAACAAATTTTGGTGCGGTTTCCGGTGGAGCCAGATGCAGCATATCAAAAGGCATACTTATCACATCCTTGTCATTGATCTCCTCCTTAATCTTGTTGCCATCTTTTATGGCTTTCCTTTTATCCTCAGGGGCAGTGTACTTAAAATAAATGATCTGTTTTTCTGCATCAATTTTGAACGGGGCATAAAAAGGTCTGAAATGCATTCCGTACCTATCGATCACCTTCAGCAGGGTCTCTTTTACCTTTTGCACCCCAAAAATAACTGTACCGGGAGTAGCGAAGATTACATTGGTATCATTTAGAATTCCCTTTTTCCTGAAATAATCTGCAGCCAGGTAGGCGATTTTCTGTGGTGCCCCACCACATTTTATTGGGGTTGTGGGCTGAGTAAATACCGCATTTCCTCCTTTGAAGTTCTGTAAAACCTTCCAGGTGTGCTCAGGGTCTGTATAATTACTGCAAACCACTCCTTTATCTATGGCTTCGCTAAGACCTTCTATCAGGGAAGGATCATTGACCAGGCCCGTTGCTACCACAAGATAATCATAGGTGATATCGCCTGATTTTTCCGTCCGAACCATATTCTCTTCGGGCTGCAGTTTGGTTGCGTAGTCTTTGATCCAGTCCACTCCTTTGGGCATGACTGATGCCATGGGCCTGGCTGTTTTCTGATAATCATAAGTTCCCGCACCAACCAAGGTCCATGCTGGCTGGTAATAATGTGTGTCTGCAGGTTCAATGACTCCTATTTGCAGATTTCGATCTTTTTTTAATAATTGAGCTGCTGTCATGATCCCTCCAGTACCGCCACCAATGACAAGAATTTGATAGTGCTTTTTCATTTTTAGTTTCATTACTTTAATCTTTACAAGTTACTTTTATTTAATCATTTACTTTGTAACTCATGTAACATAATCCTATTACCAACTTAGTTAACTTATGACCTTATATGAAGTATTGGACTATTCTTGATCGAAAATCATCATGCTAAAAATCTATGAATTAAAAAGTGCCATGCTTCTAAAAGCTCTTAATATTTCTAACTTTAGTGCAGGCCTTTATTAGACATTTAACTATTTTATGAAAAGACGCAATTTCATCAAAAATACTGCCCTGAGTTCCCTAATCGCTGCCGTGGGTACCGATGTTGTATTTGGTGCCTTGATTCCGGAAGATTATCAACCTTTGGCATTACAGGATCCTGATCCGTTCACACTTTTCAACAAAGACAAGCAGATGGTAGTCTTAAATGACAAACCTTGGAACATGGAAGCCAGAGCCCATTTACTGGATGATAAGGTCACCCCTGAAAAGTTTATGTTCATTAGAAACAATGGGTTGATTCCTGAAAACATAAATGCCACTTCCTGGACCTTGACCATTGACGGGGAGGCTGCTCAAAAAACGAAGACCTATACCCTTGCCGAATTAAAATCTAAATTCAAAACCTATACCTATCAGTTAACTTTAGAATGCGGGGGTAATGGGAGAAGTGAATTTGATCCACCTGCCAAGGGAAATCAGTGGACAGTTGGTGCTGTTTCCTGTGCAGAATGGACGGGGGTGCGACTAAAAGATGTTCTCGAAGATGCAGGCTATACAAATAAGGCAGTTTATATCGGCTATCACGCAGCAGATGTTCATTTGAGTCGGGATCCTGAAAAGGAACCCATTTCCAGAGGCGCTCCCATGGCTAAAGCATTACAAGACGAAACGCTCCTGGCCTTTAAGATGAATGGAAAAGATATCCCTCTAGCCCATGGCTACCCACTGCGTTTAGTTGCCGGGGGTTGGCCTGCTTCTGTTTCGGGGAAATGGGTACAGAGAATCAGTATTCGGGATAGGGTCCACGATGGAACTAAAATGACCGGGGATGCTTACCGGGTACCCTGCAATCCGGTTGCCCCCGGAGAAAAAGTAAAGGATGATGAAATGTGCATTATCGAATCCATGCCGGTGAAATCCCTGATTACCTACCCTAAGTCGGGAGCGATGATCAAAACCGGGCAGAACCTGAATATCAGGGGGCATGCCTGGGCTGGAGAACTCGAAGTTACCCAAATGGAATATTCTATAGATTTTGGCTCTACATGGCAAAACTGTACAATCGACAAACCTGAGAACAGACTGGCCTGGCAACACTTCTCTGCAAGCATTTCTTTTCCTAAAAAGGGATACTACGAAGTGTGGGCACGCGCCACGGACTCACGGGGAACTAGTCAGCCCATGCTTTTACCCGGTTGGAATCCAAAGGGATACCTCAACAATGCCTGCCATAGAATAGCGATCAAGGTTACTTAAACATGGAAAATCACGACAAATTTAAATCCGGGATAAGGAGCATCTACCGTCTGATGAGCACCTTTATGGTTCTATTTGTCATTATTGCCATGGGGATTATCTACCTCCTTTCAGATCCTACGCTTTCAATTTTTAACAAAGCAGACAGCCCTCAGGAATACGTAGTACTGGAAACGGAAGATGAATTTGACAAGATCGAAAATGGCATTCATGTGCGTACAGGATTTAAAGATGCCGAGGGACTGATGACGGTCGTCAACAATTGTACAAATTGCCATTCTGCCCAACTTGTCATTCAAAACCGAATGAATGAAGAACGGTGGATTGCAACTATCCGATGGATGCAGGAAACACAGAATCTCTGGGATCTGGGAAAAAACGAGGAAATCATCGTCAATTACCTGGTTACCAACTATCCCGCCAAAAAAAAGGGAAGAAGGGAAGTTCTGAACAATATTGTATGGTATGAACTTAAAGAATAGTCTTTTATTGGTCTTTATTCTGTCCGCTGTTCTGTCTTGTAAGGAGAAAACAGAGCAGACGACAGATATGGAGGTCGTTTTAAGCAAACAGCTGATCCCCTACGATAGTCCTTTGCTCGATTTTGATGATCCCTCTGTTGTCGTGGTCGACTTCAGAAAAAATGATGCTTATAAAGAGGGACATTTACCGGGTGCGATCAACTTTTACCGGGACGATTTTCAGGATACTACCCTGCCCTATCACGGCATGCGAATAGAGAAAGAACAGATGGCAAAACGCTTAGGGGAAGCCGGAATCACAGAAAATCACACCCTGGTTGTATACGACAATAAAGGTTCATCTGACGCTTCCCGTCTGTGGTGGTTATTGCGGCTTTATAATTTTGACAAGGTCTACCTCCTGGATGGTGGGTTAAGCTATTGGGAACGAATGGGCGGCAAGTCGAGCCGTGAAGTTCCTGAGATGATTCCCGCTAGCTTTAATTTTAGTGACCAAGCTGATAATATGATCGTAATCGAAAAGGAGCAAATCTTAAATTTGATTATTTCTGAAGCCTCCAAAGCCATACTCTTAGATGCGAGAAGTGCTGAGGAATACAAAGGGCTTCAACATAAAAGTGGGGCCAAAAAAGCCGGAAGAATCCCAAAGAGTATAAATATAGACTGGGCTGAAGCAATCGACTACGGTGATACTTATACTTTTAAATCTGTAGAGGAACTAGAAAAAATATACGGGAAGCTGGGTGCTTCCAAAGAAGATACTATAATTGTGTACTGTCACAGCGGAGTGCGCTCGTCTCATACCACTTTCGTCCTAACCCAATTATTGGGTTACAAAAAAGTCCTGAACTATGACGGTTCTTGGGTGGAGTGGAGTTTTGATGATCTACTCCCTTATGAGTCAGACACGCTTTACATTAAAGAAAATTAGCTATGGAAAATTATTTAAACGCATTCTTAAGTGCCTTTAAAGGCAGTGTCCAATGGACCTGGAAATCGATCATTTTTGATGTACCCTGGTATACCAATTATTTCTGGGGCCTTATCGCTATCTCACTCTTCGTCTGGATACTCGAAATCCTCTTTCCCTGGAGAAAGGAACAGTCTATCTTCAGAAGGGACTTTTGGCTTGATGCCTTTTATATGTTTTTCAACTTCTTTATGTTTTCCATCGCCATCAGTGGATTTTATAAAATGCTAGAAGTCCTCTTTAAGGATATCGGAATAAGTGCAAAAAGTCTGTCAATTATCGATATCTCTGCCTTCCCCATGTGGTTGCAGCTGCTGGTGTTTTTTATCGTGCTCGACTTTGTACAGTGGGTGACTCATATTATGCTGCACAGATATCGGTTCCTGTGGAATTTTCACAAAGTCCATCATTCCGTTAAGGAAATGGGTTTTGCCGCTCACCTGCGCTATCACTGGATGGAAAATGTGCTGTACAAACCCCTTAAAGTATTTGGGGTAATGATCCTGGGCGGGTTTGAACCCAGTCAGGCCTACATTGTGCATTTTGTAGCTATTGCGATAGGTCATTTCAACCACTCCAATATCAAGATCACCTGGGGTCCTTTGAGATATATCTTTAACAATCCCGTGATGCACCTGTATCATCATGCATACACCTTACCCAAAGGTTCCTACGGAGTTAATTTTGGAATCAGCCTTAGCCTGTGGGATTATATCTTTAAAACTAATTATATCCCCGAAGACAGCGGAACTATTGAGTTGGGCTTCCCGGGAGACAAAAACTTCCCTCAGGACTTCTTGCATCAGAATGTCTATGGTTTCAGCAAGGAAAAGAAAAAGGAGTAAATCTGAAATCAGGAATTTCCCAATATAAAATCAGCCGCCATTCTGGCATGGAGTTCTGTCGTGGCAAGTAAGGGAATATCCAAACTATCCTGCGAAATCAAGATGGGTAATTCTGTACAACCCAAAACTACAGCCTGTGCTCCTTTGGCTTTCAACTGCTCGATCTGTTCAAGGAAAAACTGTAGTGCCTCTGAGGTGAACTTGCCCTGGGTCAATTCTCCGGAAACAAATAGATGTGACTTGTCAAGGGCCTTTCCCTGGGGGATTATAGTCTCAATGCCAAATTTGTTCTTTAAATACTCGGGGATAAACCCTTTGGTCATTGTTGGTTTGTTACCCAGCAAACCTACTTTGCTCACTCCCAAGCGCAAAGCTTCTTTTCCTGTAGCTTCGGCAATATGAAGTATTGGAATATCAATTTTGGGTTGAACAAAGTCATAAGCCATATGGGGAGTATTAGCACAGATCACTATGGCTTTTGCTCCTGAATCCTGTAGCTCTTGGGATACCTCCAAATACTTATTATTGATCTCATCAACTTGCTGGGCACGCATAATTTCAATGTTGATGCTATGGATAAGCATCTCCGGGTTTCCCCGTGTGCCTATGGTCTCACCAACCATTTCATTGATTCGCCTGTAGTACACGATGGTAGAATGCCATGAAGTACCTCCTATAAGACCAATTGTCTTCATAATATTTGTTATTACACCGAATGAATAAAAGAATGTGGCCTAGAAGAAAAGCTATGGCAATTACTCTTTAACAAACTGGATCTTCCACATGCCCCTTACATCTCCTGCGGTATACCCAATCGCCTGGTCTTCCGGATACAATTTTTTTAATGCCAGCTGTACAGGTTCCTTAATTTCCTTTTCCGGAGTGCCGTGACATTGGAGGCACATGGCGTTGGTGGTAATCGGACTGTAGTAGTATACTTCGTCGTTTTCCACTTCCTTTAGTACAGGTCTTATGTCTGCCTGATTAGCTATCTGTCTTTTAAAGGCGATGATATAACCCTGTTCCTCTTCTGTAGCCTCATTTTGCGGGTTTCTTGGTTGATCCGAAATACGCTTTATCAACACATTGTTCATGATGGCAACACTATCGGTTATTCCTTTAGCATTTAGATTGCAAAAAGAGATTGCCCCTTCCGGGCCCTTTTCCTGAATGGCATTTACCAGGTTTTTTCCGAGTCTGCCCTGGGCCGCAGCGCTGATCTTTGCACCCTGTTCTGTATAGTAATCTGCTCTTGGAAAATACACTTCGTCTTCCTCATTAACCGCTGTGTTTTTTCCTTTTCCCATTCCTTTTCCCTTTCCTTTTCCCTTTCCTTTTCCCTTTCCTTTTCCCTTTTGATGCGCTTTTTTCTGATGCTCTTCGAACCAATCGGGTTGTGGAATATCGGTTTCAAAAAGATAAGAAGCGATGTCTTCCACTTCTTTCTCTGTGTAAGGCTGATAGGGCATAATGCCAAATTTCCTGACTGCACCATGCATCTTTACCTTTTCGGGTTGTGGGTCGTTTAGCCAATTGAGCAATGCAGCCGTAAATTCTTCCTTAGTAGTTTCTTCCTCAATATAATGCCACTTTACAGCGACCAAAGGGGGTGCGATCATCCTGTCTTCAGAAGCAACCGGATTGTGACAGATATAGCACTCATTTTCAACGATTTCCTTCCCGGGTAGTAATTCAGTTGCTAAAGCCATTTCGGCTTCATCATTTTGTATTTGCTGATAACCCTTTTTGGAATCTTTACACGAAATGATAAATGATGCTGCAAGAAGTATTATTAGGAATCTCATATATAGGAAGTATCTCTGAGCTTTTAATTGAGGAGGAGATTTATGATCAATGGAATTTTATTTCCATTTCAATATACCTCCCTTGAGGTCATACACCTTATCAAAACCCATGTTTATCAATTTATTAGCCGCCTTTAAGCTCCTGTTACCCGATCTGCAATACAGGTATACGGGTTTGGTCTTATCCATTTTCTCAAAGGCATCCACAAAGGCTTTCCCTTTGAAATAATCGATATTTACCGCTCTGGCGATGTGACCTCCTTTAAATTCTCTGGAAGTTCTAACATCGACCAATTGAACCTCATTATTATTGACAGCTTTTTTATAGGTATCAACATCCAGGATCTCCACTTTGTTGGAGTGGTCATTTTTTGGTTTAAGAATTTTATCGAGAACTGACATGATTTATAATTTAATATTTTGGAAAACGGGGGCAGTCTTAACTAGAAAACTACCCCCTCAACAATCCAACCAAAAAAACGTATTCTATAATAAAGTGGTGGGGCATATATATTCTGATCTCTCAATCTCTGTCTCGAGAATTCCATCGAACCCATCCGATACATCTCTGAAATTTTCCCAACCTCTTTGTTGCAGGATGGATGCGGCAATCATACTTCTATAACCACTTCCACAATGCAGGATAAAGTGCTTTTCCTTGGGAAACTGAGCCAAATGGCTATTGATCTCGTTTAGTGGCACATTGATGGCTCCTATCACATGCTCCGAATCGAATTCGCTCTTTTTTCGCACATCAATCACATAAGGTTCTGATGTTTTGTATTCCTCTTCCAGCTCTTTGGATGTGAGACGAGATATAGTTTCAAACTCTTTCCCGGAATTCTTCCAAGACTCAAAGCCACCTTTCAGGAAACCAATGGTGTGGTCGTAGCCCACCCTCGATAGACGGGTAATCGCCTCTTCTTCTTTATCGGGATAAGTGATCAACAGAATCTGTTGTTTTACGTCAGGGATCATTTCCCCTACCCACATGGCAAAACTGCCATCCAGGGCAATGTTAATGCTATTGGGTACGTGTCCTTTTGCAAAATCATCCGCATCTCTGGTATCGAGCATCAGCGCATCTGTTTCATTGGCTGCAGCCTCGAATGCTTCAGGCGTCATAGGTTTTTCCCCTCGTTCCATTACGGTATCCAGACTTTCATATCCCTTAATATTCATCAGTACATTCTGTGGAAAATATCCGGGAGGGGCTGTCAATCCTGTCAACAGTTCTTTAATAAATTCCTCTTTCGTCATATCGGCCCTGAGGGCGTAATTCACTTTCTTTTGATGTCCGAGCGTATCCGTTGTCTCCTTACTCATCATTTTCCCGCAGGCAGATCCTGCCCCGTGATTTGGATAAATAATAAGATCGTCTGATAGCGGCATAATTTTGTTCCGGAGGGAATCAAATAAATGCGCTGCCAGTTTCTCTTCCGTTAGATCAGAAATTACGTGCTGGGCAAGGTCTGGGCGCCCTACATCACCAATGAATAAAGTATCACCGGTAATGATTCCGTGCTCTTTTCCCTTTTCATCAATCAGGAGGTAGGTTGTACTTTCCATGGTATGCCCGGGAGTGTGGATCACTTTCACCTTGTAATCCCCAACTTTAAAAACTTCTTCGTCCTTAGCTACAGTTGCCTCATAACTAGGTTTAGCTGTTGGACCAAAAACAATCTCTGCTCCGGTTTTAGCTTTCAGGTCGAGATGCCCACTCACAAAATCGGCGTGAAAATGGGTCTCAAACACGTATTTAATCTTTGCCTTATCTTTTTCGGCCCTTTCGATATAAGGTCCTACCTCTCTCAGAGGATCAAATATTGCTGCCTCGCCCTTACTTTCGAGATAGTAAGCCGCGTGGGCTAAACAACCAGTATAAATTTGCTCTACTTTCATCGTATCTTAATATATGTTAGAATTTTTTTTAACTCCCTTAAAATTAGGCATATCGTCTGGTTGAGACAGTGACTTAAGTTACAAAAGTGGCAAAGTCCAGGACGTCATCCTATGATATTTATCAGTGTTAGCGATAGATCAGCCGTAGAATTCCTTAAAGAGGATGTAGATCCCCATGACAAGGACAAACCAGCCAAATGACTTTTTGAGCTTACTGCCTTCAATGAACTTATTAAGCCAGACTCCAAGGATGATCCCCACAAGGGAAAAAGCGGTAAAACTCAGTAAGAAAACCCAGTCGATCACCATGGTTTCCACATCACCTACAAAGCCGATAAGGGATTTAATCGCAATAATGAGTAAGGAAGTTGCTACAGCCTTTTTCATGGGTAATTTGGCAAGCATTACAAGGGCGGGAATAATCAGGAATCCGCCTCCAGCTCCAACAATACCAGTAATTACTCCAACCACGAGGCCTTCAATGATAATCAAAGGGTAGTTATACTTTACTACGGCATCTTCATCATCGCAGTTCTTACATTTGCCTTTGATCATGGAATAGGAAGCCAACAACATGATCAGAGCAAAAAAGACCATAATTCCAATGTCCCGGGTGACTGTAAACGATCCCAGATTAAATAATACATCGGGAAGGGCGGGAACTAAGAATCTCCGCGTGAGATAGACAGCTATAAATGCGGGAATGGCAAAAACAATCGCCGTCTTAAAATCCACCAACTTCTTCCTGATATTCTGTAAAGCTCCGGCCAGGGAAGAAACCCCAACGACAAAGAGGGAGTAAGCTGTGGCCACCACCGGATTAATTCCCAGCAGATAAACAAAAATAGGTACGGTTAGTATCGATCCACCTCCTCCAATAAGGCCCAGAACAATGCCTATAATCAGGGCTCCTATATATCCAAGTATTGATGTTATCTCCAAAATCTATATTTATAGAGACAAAAGTACAGGGCCTTCTTTGCGTGGGTCGTAACTCATGTTACAGACCTATTAAAGAGGTGGTTTGATTTGAATAGAATTCGAAAAGGAAATCACTTAAATATATGGAATATGACAATCATCATTTTCTGTAAAATGTGAATTCCCTAGCTTGAGGCATAATTCAAAGTCCGGTCTAATGAAAAACCTCCTCTACGCCACTGATTTTTCTGAAAATTCGATCCCTGCTTTTCATTTTGCTGCCATGCTGAGTGAACGACTCAAGGCAAAATTACATGTACTCCATGTTTATGATATGAAAGCGACCTTTATCAGCACTGTAAGCCTTACGTATGGAAAGCGTGAAGAAATAATGTATAAGGAGCAGCTTG